>CAIYBQ010000513.1 GCA_903924445.1 uncultured Armatimonadota bacterium
AAGGTCGGTCCATTCATGCCGATGATTGTATCTGCCGAACGCTGGCGGCGATATACTACGCGCAAAGTTCAACACTGCGAATTGATGCATTGTCCCCACGTCAACTGTGACGGTTTTGCCAATACCGCAGCGCTTCAGGAGCGGTGACATCAATGCAGCTATCCCCTTCCGGTCCCATCAAAGTCCTCGTCATCCACGGCCCAAACCTGAACCTCTTAGGCACGCGTGAGCCGGATGTCTATGGCTCCGTCACGTTTTACGAGCTAAATGAGCTCATCGTGCAAGAAGGCAAGCGGATTGGCTGTGAGGTTCGGATTGAACAGAGCAACCATGAGGGTGTCCTGATTGATCAGATCCATGATGCACGTGACTGGGCGGATGCCATTGTTATCAATGCGGGAGCTTATACGCACACGAGCATCGCAATCGCAGATGCATTACGAGCCGTTCGCCTCCCGACGATTGAAGTCCATCTCAGCAATGTCCATTCCCGTGAGGCCTATCGGCATGTGTCCTACCTGGCATCCGCTGTAACTGGACAGATTTCCGGATTCGGACCGCATTCGTATCTTTTGGCGATCAGTGCCGCGAAGCGCCTCGTGGATGAAGGCCGCTTCTAAGCCCACTTTTCTGTACCGGCTTGGTACATCGTTTCAACAAAATCTAACCTTGGAGTAATCACTATGTCGTTCCGTTTTTCCCGCCGCGTTGATGGAGTCCGTGACTGGTTGGCATCCCAAACCGATGCAAACGCCGTCCTTATTACCAATCTCGAGCACGTCAAGTACATCACCGGCTTTAGTGGCTCAAATGGCATCGCATTGATCTCCAAGGATTTTGCAGTCTTCATCACCGATGGTCGCTACCTCCTGCAAGCAAGCGTTGAAGTGACAGGATTCGAGACCCGGATTGTCGGCCAGGCGATTTTGCTGCTCGAAGCTGCGCGTGTCTTGACCATTAAGGGCTTCACAGGCGGCCTTGCGATCGAGTCGAACACGTTGTCTGTTGATGCGTGGAACACCCTCATCGGCGGACTTCCATCCGCGATCAACCTTGTTCCAGCAAGCGGGATCGTCGAACCAATCAAAGCAATCAAAGAGCCTCAAGAAATCGATGCCATCCGACGTGCATGTGCGTTGGTGGATGAAGCATGTACCCACATCACCGAGATTGTCAAAACCGGGATGACCGAAGCAGAGCTCGCTTGGCGTATCGAGGTCTATGTCCGTGAGCGCGGTGCGGTCCGAATGGGCTTTGACAGCATCATCGGGTCTGGACCAAACGCAGCCATCATCCACGGACGTGCTGGAAACCGCGGTATCGGTTCGAGTGGTGAGCCTGAGTTCTTGTTGTGTGACTTTGGCTGCGAAATCGATGGCTATAATTCCGACATCACCCGCACCTTTGTTGTGGGCGGCGAACCAACGGAGCGGATGCAACACATCTTCAACACGGTTCACCAAGCACAGGATGCCGCATGTAATGCGATCAAGCCGGGTGTCGCTGGCAGGGACATCGATGCCCTTGCGCGTGGCATTCTGGATGATGCCGGCTACGGAAACATGCCGCACAACTTGGGACACGGACTTGGGCGTCTGGTCCATGATGCTGCTGGTTTGCTTTCTCCATCATCGAAGCTCTCCCTCCACGAAAATGTTGTCCTCACAGTGGAACCCGGCATCTATATTGAGGGTTATGGCGCAGTGCGTATCGAGGATGATGTCCTTGTCACCGCCGCTGGATTTGAGCGCCTGACACAGTACACGCGCGACTTGGTCGTTATTGGAGGCTGACATGTCAACGCTGGACGCGATTTATACGGTCGATGACACTCACATCGCCAATTTTCAACAAAACGGCTGGGTCAACCTAAATGGCGTGCTGCCAGAGCCTGAGCTGGCTCCGCATCGGGATGCGATTATCGGGCACACCATGGGCTTTGCCGAGAGCCGTGGCGTGGTCCCGATGGCGCAGCGCAATACCTACGGCAAAGCATTCATCCAGTATTCAAACCTCTGGGCAATGCACCCTGATGTCGCAGCATTTGCGCTTGCACCGCGCTTTGCCAAGATCGCCGCAGACCTGATGGGCGTTGCAAGTGTTCGGATGTACCACGACCAGGCGCTTTTTAAAGAAGTGGGAGGCGGTCTGACGCCGTGGCATCAGGATCAACAGTACTGGCCCCTCGATGGCGCAAAGTGCGTCACGATGTGGATGCCGCTGATTGACTGTTCCAAAGTCATGGGCACGATGCGCTTTGCTAATGGTAGTCAGGCGCTCGGCTATCTTGGACCGCTGGACATTTCTGATTCATCCGAGCAGCGCCTCCAGAACCTGATTGAAGAGAATGACTACCCTATCGGCGAGGCTGGAGACATGCTGGCCGGGGATGCGACATTTCACGATGGCTGGTGTATCCACGGCGCACCGGGAAACGGAAGCGATGCCATTCGTGCTGTCATGACGATAATTTATGTCGAAGCGGATGCGGTCGTCACTGTTCCAGATCACGTGAGCCGTGAGAATGATTTGAAAACTTGGCTTCCAGGACTGAAACCCGGCGACAAAGTGTCAAGCCCTCTCAACCCGGTGCTATGGCCAGCGACCATCCAGTCAAGGTAGGAACGCCGGAAACCGAAAACACTGTATAGACCTCTGGCATCAGCGTAGATGCAACTCATAAAGGAACCACCCATGAAGAAAATCCTCATCCCGACGACTGCGATTGCAGCCATTCTTAGCATCACCGGTGCGGCTTATGCAGATATCACGGTAACGCAGCGCATCACCATGGATGGCATCCCGGAGATGGCCGGTGGTGGTCCAGCTCCTGCGCCCGCACCGAAGCCTGCTCCAAAACCAGCCCCAGTGAAGAAGGCAACGACAGGCAAAAAAGGCGGAAAGATTTCGACATCCAAGTCTGCCCCCGCACCACAAGCTGCGCCTGCTGCAGCAAATGCGGATGGCGTTCGTGAGGCGGTGATGCAGGTAAAGGGAAACATCATCCGGACTGTTGCCGGTGACATCGTTTCGCTCACCGATGTCCTGACAGACGACGTCACGATGTTCAACACCAAGGAAATGACCTTTGCCATCCTCAAAGGTGGAAAAATAGCCGGCATGCCAGACATGACGGAGATGATGGACAGCAAGGTGATCGGTGATGTAAAGCCAGATGGTGCAGCATCCGAGGTGGATGGCCGAGCGGCGCAGGCCTACAAGGGACTCATTAAGGTCGAGATTTCGCCAAAGGCGGGAGTCCCACTCCCATTTGATCCATCCAATGGCCCTCTCCTCACCATGAATATGAACTTTTCCACGGTCGTTACCAAAGCAGTCAAAGTTGATGAGTCGATATTGGCAAAGCTTGGCGCGAAGGCCGTCTCGGGCGGCATGGCGGGAATGATGCCGGGTGCAGCCGACATCGCAAAGAAGTTCCAAAACGTCATCGGCTTCCCATTGTCATCTAATATGGAAATGACCATCGAGAGTGCGATGGCGTTGCCCGGCCTACCCGAAAAGCCAATCAAGATAAAGACTGAAACCATTAAGCTGGATGAAACTGATCTTGACGCGAACCTGTTCAAGGTTCCAGCGGGTTTCAAGCAAGTCGACCCTGAGTCGATGATGGGTGGAATGGGCGGCATCCGCCTCGGCGGCTAGATTTACGGTTATTGACACAACGACGGCACCACAAGGCAACTTGCGGTGCAGTTTGTTTTTCGGATCAAGCAGATTAAATGCGTAAATCCATACCCACCTGCAAGGTGCCGTTTATCTTTTGGATCTGCCATCACTACACTCAGTTTCCTTAGTACGGAAAATCATAACAAGCAACCCAGCGCCGTTTCTTTTGGCACTTCTTTCGGCTACGATAGGGCATGAATTACCTTCCATCTCCTACCCGCTACGATGTCGGCCGATATCGCCGCACGGGTCGCAGCGGCCTGCACCTCCCTGAGATTTCGCTCGGACTTTGGCATAATTTTGGCGGCGTCGATGTGCTAGAAACGCAGCGCGCGATGGTTCGCTTTGCCTTCGATCAAGGCATCACCCACTTTGACCTCGCAAACAACTACGGTCCACCTCCAGGATCGGCTGAAGAAAACTTCAAGCAGCTGCTTGACAGTGACCTACGACCATTCCGTGATGAGCTGGTCATCAGCACGAAAGCTGGCTACCGGATGTGGCCGGGTCCTTACGGCGAGTGGGGCTCACGCAAATACTTGATTTCGAGCTGTGACCAAAGTCTTAAGCGGATGGGACTTGAGTATGTTGATATCTTCTACTCACACCGCCCAGATCCGAATACTCCCCTTGAGGAGACGATGGGAGCGCTTGACCACCTGGTGCGAAGCGGAAAAGCTCTCTATGTTGGTATCTCGAGCTACTCAGCCGAGCAAACCAAGGAAGCAGCAGCCATCCTAAAGTCACTGGGTACGCCGTGCCTTATCCATCAACCGGTCTACAACATCCTGAACCGCTGGATTGAAGATGGCCTCACCGATGTCCTTGAAGATGAAGGCATCGGCTGTATCCCCTTCTGTCCACTGGCGCAGGGCCTGCTTACAAACCGCTACCTTGAGCGCATTCCTGAGGATTCACGGGCTGCAAAGTCACACGGCTTCCTGCAGACCAGTGAAGTCGAGCGTCAGCAAGTCCGCATTCAAGCGCTCGCAGCCGTCGCGGCAGGTCGCGGTGTCTCGCTAGCTCAGCTGGCGTTGCAGTGGGTCTTACGTAAGCCTGTTATTACAAGCGCGCTGATTGGCGCAAGCTCTGTAAAACAGATTGAAGAAAACCTCGCGGCTCTCGGTGGCGCAGAGCTGTCATCCGATGAGCTGGCGGCAATCGATGCCGCATGTGCTCTTTAGCGATGTGAGTTTTCCGCACTTTGG
>CAIYBQ010000514.1 GCA_903924445.1 uncultured Armatimonadota bacterium
CACCTATAGGGCCAAAATTCACCCTGGGTAACCCCGAAAGTAGCCTTAGAAAGGGACTATTTCCAAGGTCCTAAGCAACATCATCCGCGAGACTTTTCTCGAATTCCAACAGCTCGATGTGCTCCACCTTGGGCAATCCAAAGCGCGGATCCTGCATCGGGAATGCATGAATCACCCCCGTCGGAACATACCCTCGGCGAACATAGTAGGCGATCAGTTCGTGACGAAGGTGAATCACGGTCATCATGACCCGACCTAGCCCTCGTGCAGCAGCAATCGCCTCAATCTCAGCAAGGAGCTGCCTGCCGATTCGCTTATCCTGAGCACTCGGACTTACACTGAGCATCCCGAAATACACATGGTCCGCATGAAAGGTCAGATGAGCACATCCAAGCAGAGCCCTAGGTTCTTCGACATCATCGCCGGTCTCAGCCAACAGCACGCACTGGTCATCCGCCGCGATAATCCCTGCGACCTTGTCGGCATCCGTTCGCTGACCACCAAGAATATCGGCCTCGGTTGTCCAGCCAACCTTGGATGACTCACCGCGGTAAGCACCGTTCACGAGATCAGCAATGTTCGATGCATCCGCCTGAACCGCATTACGAAATATAACCATTGGCTTATTATCTGCCATCAACGCATTTCAACCACACCCACAGCTGCCACATCCAGCGCTTCCACAGCCACCATTTGCACTGACACTCGCCAGCCGCAGCTCGATTGCCTTACTGGTTGGCGTTATCGAGAGGCCGCCAAGTGCTGTGCAGCGGAGCTCGCGTGGCATTTGCGCTGACACACGCTTCGCGGTCTCGATGACTTCATCAAAGGGAATCACCTGATCAAAACCCGCGAGCGCCATGTTTGCACATGAGATTGCGTTCGCCGCCGCCATCACGTTCTTGCCTAGACACGGCGCCTCAACGCGATTGGCAATCGGATCACAAATGAGGCCAAGCATGCTCTGGAGGGCCATCGATGCCGCAGCAAGCGCCTGCCCCGTCGTCCCGCCAGCAAGCGTCACAAGCGCCGCAGCCGCCATCGCCGCCGCAGAGCCACCCTCCGCCTGACAGCCGCCCACCTCTGCCGCAAAGCTCCACGCCGTCGTGATGAAAACGCCGATTAGGCCCGCGGCGAGGAATGCATCCGCGATGTCACACTCCGAAAGCCCGCGCGCCTCCGCCACGGCAATCACAATTCCGGGAAGCGCCGCGCACGCGCCAGCGGTCGGCATCGCCACAATCACACCCATGCTGGATTTCACTTCCATGAGGGCGGTGACATACGCAATCCCGATGTTCAATGCTCCAGCATCGAGGAGCCTGCCATCCGCAAGCGCCGCTTGAAAGCCACCACTCTGATATCCCAGAACACGGTCGGCATACTCGGTGCCCGCGAGGCCGCTCTTTATCGAATCCTTGAGAACCGTGACAATATCGCCCATCTTGGTGCGCAGCTCCCCGGCGGTAAGACCACTCCGGGCGGCTTCGTAGCGAAGGGCGGCATCAAGCAAGGTGCCACTTGGGCCGAGGGTGTCGAGCAACCCGGCGGCGGTCGAAAACGGGATGTTACTGGTGACCGTCGTCTGGACCGGCAAAACGGGGCGGAGGTGGTGGATGCTCTTGATGCCCGTGGCGCCGATGACATCATCCGTCAGGGCTTGCTCCGATGTCACAGCGACAAGGACATCTTCAGAGCCTGGTTCACCATGGATGGACACATTAATGACGCCGCTAAGCGCGGTCAGCTTGGAGAGGTCTTCGCCTGCATCCGGGGTGGCGTGTATCAGAGTGACGTGCGTATCGCCGAAAAGGGAGACCGCGTGGCCATCGATTTTGATGACTTCAATCATCCCTCCGCCGGTGGAAATGGCGGTCAGTGAGTGACTTTCACGATCATTGGTAAGGGTGAGATTGTAGGTGTTTGGATGCTCATCGCCAAGGTCGGCGTACGCGATTTCGACTGCGACGTTCGCATCGGTTTGGATGATAGCCATGGAGGATGGAAGCCGCGCATCGGTTGCCTCCCAGCCCATCAGACCACCGAAGAGGCCCATATCCGAGCCCTGGGATGCATGCGTCATCGGGAGCGAGCCGCCATTGTCGTAGGAAATATCGACCCGGTCGATTTCACCACCCATGAGATCAAGTGCCAGCCGTCCGATGCGTAGTGCGGCGGCGCAGTGGCTGCTGCTCGGCCCGCGCATCACGGGCCCGATGACATCATTGAAAATACTGACAAGCATGCGTGGCTCTCCCATTACACCTACGGGTTTGGTGATAGTCCATTATGCCGGTTTTGTGGATGCTTTGGCGGACGGATGTGCCTAGAAGAAGCGACGGCATTCAAGGAGGAGAACCGCGCAGCATCCGTGTTCCCCGATGGTATCGATGAGGTCGCCTGCCGCAGCCATATAGAACGGCCCGGCGGTGAGGGAGCCCATCCAAGCGATGCTGGCGAGGGGGCGATTGTCTGTTGGATGAAAGATAACCAGGTTTTCAGGGAACAGTCTGCCGAGCTTGGGGGTCTTGGCTACTTCGTCATTTGTGGACGGGAGGTGATAGGTGGAGGGAGCATTTCGGAGGTGTCCCCCATGACGGATGAGCAGTGGTGTGCCAATCCCTCCATAGCTAGATTTCCTAAGCGTTGCGCTTCTCGGTGCTGGTTCGTTGTATTCGATGAAGTAGCGCTCCCCTGATGTCATTTTGAGAACGATGTCGCCATTCGTCTCGTACTCAACATTTGCAATCACGGTTTCCGTAGTGGCATCCCGGATGAACCAGCTCCGCGTAAAGGTGGTGGA
>CAIYBQ010000515.1 GCA_903924445.1 uncultured Armatimonadota bacterium
CCAGACACGTGATATCCGGGTCGAGGCCCATCGCTTCCTGTGCACCGCCAAGGGATGCCCGGAAGCCTGTCATCACTTCATCCAGGATGAACATCGCGCCGTTCGCCCGGCAAATGTCCTGAAGCTTGTGCAAAAAGCCATTTGTTGGCAGGACAAAGCCCATATTCGCAGCGATGGGTTCAACAATCACCGCCGCGATTTCGCTCCCATGTTCGGCAAACACCGCAAGGACGGCATCGATGTCATTGTATTCAACCGTCAGCGTCGCGGCTGCGGTGCTTGCAGTCACGCCCGGGGAGTCCGGCAGGCCAAGCGTCGCCACACCGCTTCCCGCTGCGACGAGCAGCATATCCGCGTGTCCATGATAGCAACCACTGAACTTTAGAATCTTCTCGCGTCCCGTCACGGCACGCGCAAGGCGCAGCGCACTCATCGTGGCTTCGGTTCCGCTGTTCACAAAGCGAATCATCTCGATGCTCGGAACCATATCGATCACCAGCTCAGCCAGTGTGTTTTCAGCCTTGGTGGGAGCACCAAAGCTCGTCCCAAGCGCCGCTTGTGTTGCAATCGCTTCCACGACCTTTGGGTGGGCATGTCCCATCACGAGCGGTCCCCAGGACTGGATATAGTCGATGTACGCATTTCCATCGGCGTCCCAGACGCGCGAGCCAGCCCCACGCTCCATAAAGCGAGGCGTGCCACCAACGCCACGGAACGCGCGTACCGGGCTGTTGACGCCTCCCGGAATCAGCTCGGTTGCACGTGCAAAGAGCGCTTCAGATGCGTTTGTGATCATTGTGAATTATCCTTCTAGATGCCCGGTCAGCATCCGCTTTACTAACAACTCGGACTGATACACACAGTCCGGCATCCCAACACCACGGTACGAACATCCCGTAACCCAAAGTCCCGCTGGCAAGCTGGAGTCAATCTGGTCACAGAGGTCCAAGTGGTGGACATCGTATTGGGGATTCGCGCCAACCCAGCGCTCAATCCGCGAAAAGACTGGCTTTGCACGAAGACCAACCAAGTCCTCGAGCTGTTCCTGAACCATGGCTTCAATCTCAGAATCAGAGAGATCCATGGTCTTTGGTGAACGTGCGCCACCAAAGAAAACACGCAGCAGCGCATACCCACTCGGTGCACGGTGGTCAAACTTCGTGCTCGCAACCGTAATCGCATTTATCGGTCGGTTTTCAGTGCTTGGCACGACAATACCAAAGCCATTAACGGGCTTCGCGATATCCGCGACCTTGACTCCAACCGCCATCGCACCTGTACTCACATAGCGGATGCTCTCAAGCAGCTTTGCCGCGGGCGGCGCAAGCGATGTGACAAGCGATGCGGCAACCTTTGCCGGGCACGTCAACACAATGTCATCCGCTTCGAGGACACGACCATCCGGGAGACTAACTGTATAGCCACGGCCATCGGGTACACGATTGATATGGCTCACAGCCGCTCCCATTTGCAAATCAACATTGGGTTGTGCTGTGAGGCTGGCGACAATCGCCGTGATAAACGCTTCGGTACCTTGTTTAAAGGACACAAACATACTGACGCGCGCCTTATCTCCTGGAGCTGGAGGGGCACTCGGAGCCTTTGCCTTCTGCGAAATCATCCCGCGAATCAGACTGCCGTGCTGCTGCTCAACCTCGCGGAAGCGTGGGAATGTTGCCAAAATGCTCTGTTTGTCGACCTCGGCGTTGTAAATGCCAGCCATTAACGGCTCGGCAATCTTGTCCAAGGCTTCTTGCCCGAGCCGGCGGCGAACAAAGTCGCCAAGTGCCTCATCAGCGCTATCCTTCTTGGCTGGAAGAATAAGGTCCATGCCCATCCGGAGCTTGCCCCAGATGGATATGAGAGGCGACATTACAAATGGCCAAATCTTCGTCGGGACGACCAAGAGCACGCCTTCCGGCAGCTTTATTGGGCGGCCTTTGCTGAGCACAAAAATGTTGCGGACTTTGTCGTTTGTCCCAAGGATGTCGCTCTCAAGACCCAGCTTGCGGGCAAGTTTAAGCGCCCATGGCTTTTGCGTCAGAAAGCTGTCCGGACCTGCTTCGATGATAAATGGCTTGTCGCCATAGCCATCAACCGTCTCTGTGCGCACCTTACCGCCAAAGCGCGTTGCCGCTTCCAGCACAGTAATCTGCACC
>CAIYBQ010000516.1 GCA_903924445.1 uncultured Armatimonadota bacterium
AGGCGATCCCATCCATATGCACGGCATCAATATCCTGCCACTGCAGAGCGGCAGTCTGTATCTTGGGACGCACGGAACGGCGATCAAGCCATTTGTGGATGTCCTTGAACGCGAGCGCATCGCCTTCGATAAAAAGGATGCCAAGCGGGATCAAAGCCTGCCTCCACGGGTTGGGAAGCAGCTCGGCGGCTGGGCGGATGTCATCCAAATGTATCAAGTCCTCGCCGACCCGGCGGGCGCATTTGCAGCATCCGATTTTGACAAACAGGAAATCGAAGCGGGTAACTCGCGGGCGAATTACTACCAGTGGATGCAGACCATTAACAAATTGGGGCGAGTCGATTCGGCAGTGACTGCAGATATAGCGACGTATGCTGTCTTTAAAAATGTTGGGAAGCGGACCTATATTGCCTTCAATGGCGGCGCGAAGGCGCGGGTTGTTCGCTTCTCCGATGGCGTTAAAGTCACCATCGGACCGCGTAAAACGGTTGTCTACAGCCGTTAGTCGGCTCTGTTCCTGACACCTGTCAGAAGGATTTTATTGATGATGTTCCAATCGACCAAGCCGCAAACGACAACAAAGCCCAAGCCTGACGGAAAGCTGCAGACCGGCAGACAAGCCATCAGCGCCTGGCCGCAATTCCGCGGCCCGGGAAGCAGCGGCGTTGGCATCTCGCCCGCCCTGCCTACGGAGTGGTCTGCCACCAAAAATGTGCTCTGGAAGTCAGCGCTTCCCGGCCGGAGCTGGAGCTCACCAATCGCATTTGGGGAACGCCTCTATGTAACATGCGTTATCCGCGAAGGGGAAGCCGAGAAGCCACGCAAAGGTCTCTACTTTGGAGGTGAGCGGCCATCGGTGCCGACGGACCGCCACTTGTTTAAGCTCCTTTGCATCCACATCAACACCGGCAAGCTCATCTGGGAAACGACGCTGCACGCCGGCGCGCCGCGGACCAGCATCCACCTCAAGAACTCCTACGGCGCCGAGACGCCCTGCACGGATGGCACACGCATTTACTGCACATTTGGTGGCCTCGGGGTGTTCGCACTCTCGATGGATGGCAAAAAGCTCTGGTCCCGTGAGCTTGACCCATCGAAGACCCGCTATGGCTGGGGGTATGCGAGCAGCCCGGTGGTCCACGATGGCCGGGTTTACATGGTGAATGACAATGATGACCGTGCGGAGTTCATCGCACTGGATGCCCGGACAGGCAAGGACATTTTCCGTATTCCACGGGATGAAAAGTCGAACTGGGCGACGCCATTTGTGTGGACACAGGGTGGCCGGACCGAAGTCGTGACCTGCGGCACCAATGCGGTGCGCTCCTACGATACACGCGGGAACGTCCTTTGGACGCTGCGTGGGATGTCGACGATTGTCATCCCGACACCGCTGACCGGAAGCGGCTTGCTGTTCGTCACAAGCGGCTATGTCGGGGATGCATTCCGCCCGCTCTACGCCATCCGCCCGGGAGCAAGCGGAGACATCACGCTTGAAAGCGGAGCATCCAGTAATAAGTCCATCGCGTGGTCCTACCCGGCGGCGGGCCCCTACAACCCAAGCCCGCTGTACTACGATGGCCGCCTCTATGTCCTTTATGACCGAGGGCTCTTCAGCTGCTACGATGCGGTCACTGGAAAAGTCATTTACGATAAGCAGCGCCTCCCGGAAGGCTTTGCGTTTACGACCAGCCCTTGGGCCGCCGCCGGGCATGTGTTCTGCCTGAATGAAGATGGCATCTGCTACGTGATCAAAGCCGGAGACAAGTTTGAGCTCGTGCGCCAGAACCGCCTGACGGAGAATGACATGTGTATGGCATCCCCGGCGCTGGTGGGGAACAAGCTGGTTATCCGGACCGCTGATGCGCTTTATTGCATCGCGAACGCACGGTGAGACGCACAGCGTCATCGGTATAATCGCAACATGCGATACCAATACCCTGAAGCAAAAATGCTCACCGATGTGCAGTGGCTGGCCGATCCGCGCAATGCGGAGAAGGTTCGGATTGTCGATATGCGCTCTGCGGATGCCTACAAAGCCGGGCATATTCCGGGTGCTGTGCTCCTCGATGCTGGCGCGCTGCGGAACTCTGAGGAGCGGTTTACCTACCTCCCGCGCCCGGATGCATTTGCAAAAACTATGGAAGCGGCAGGCATCGGAAACGATACGCATGTGGTTGCGTACTGTGATGAAGGTGGGCGCCACGCAGCCCGCATCTGGTATCTGCTAAACGCATTCGGCCACAAAAAAGTGACCTTGCTCAATGGCGGCTGGGCGACCTGGCAGGCGATGAAGCTGCCGGTGACCGACCTTGTCCCTAAGGTCGAAGGATCACGCTTCCGGACCCGCGAGGTAAAGGATATGACGTGTCCGCTTCCGATGCTGACGCAGCGCAAGTCAAATGTCATTGTCCTCGATACCAGAACCACTGCTGAGTACACGGGAGCGACAGCCGGTGGTGGATCAAAGAAGGCTGGGCGCGTACCGGGTGCGGTCCATGTGGACTGGAAGGAAAATGTGCAGCTTCCAGGCTACACATTCAAGCCTGCCGCTGAGCTGATGAAGATTTACGCGGACAAGGGTGTTACCCCGGACAAGGAAATCGTAACCTACTGCGCAAGCGGCGGACGAGCATCCCAGTCGTTGTTTACGCTCAAGTTGCTCGGTTACAAGAAAGTGCGTGTGTACTACGGATCCTGGCAGGACTATAGTAGCCTCCCGGATGTCCCTGTAGAGAAAGGTTAAGCCATGGAGCTGATTCCTGAGTTCAAAGATATGCCTGGCTACCATGTGTATGGTTACACGTGGGTCGGCAGTGATAACAGTGAGATTCCTGCGCTTTGGAAACAAATGGGCGAGCGCTTTGCTCCAATCTTAGGTGGAGGCTTCCCTGACCATTGCTATGGCATCGGGTCTGATTTTCAGCCGGATGGTGTGTTTACGTACACGATTGCCATCGACTACAAAGCGGGAATGCTCGTCCCGGATGGCTTCCGTATCCACGATATTCAGCCGGGGCACTATGCGGTCTTCACGGTCCCGATGGACGCGATTGGCCCAGCGTTTGGGGTTATTTATGGCCAGTGGTTACCAGCAAGCGGCTACAAGCACCGTGGAACTCCGGATGTTGAGTACTACACGATGAGCAGTCACTCTGAGAATTCGATGCAAATCATGATTCCAGTGGAGCCCGCAGCTTAGGAAGCGTGATGCTCTGTGGTGAACAGGGTGCCATGGAGTTATCCCGCGAGCTGTTCATCGATGCCCACCTGGTGCGTAATGCTAAGGGTGTTCGCCTCGTCTGTCACTCCCCCGTTTCACGGGGGAGTGTCTTTGTTTTTGACAAGCCTTGGGAAGGACCGTTTTGCAACTACGCTACGGTGATCCAGACTAGCGCTAACTATCGCCTTTACTACCGGGGTCTCCCGGTGCCAAAGCACAACACAGGGGATGAATCTCTGTGCGTGGCTGAGTCTCATGATGGCCAGCACTTCACCCGATTAAGTATCAATAAGTACCGACAGGGTGGTACAAGTCTAAATAATGTCATCATCCCGCAGAGTCAATGTGGCACCCACAGCATGGGAATCATGTTTGACAATCGGCGGGGAGTAGCGCCAGATGAGCGGTGGAAGGGTATCGGCGTCGAGCAGCTTCCAAATGAAAATGACAACCATTTGGTCGCATTCACCAGCCCGGATGGCATTACTTGGAACCGAGTCACATCCGGGCCAACGAT
>CAIYBQ010000517.1 GCA_903924445.1 uncultured Armatimonadota bacterium
CACATTCACGGATCGAACCCGGCGCGGGTGGCTTTTTCATCTCTAATGGCACACGTCTCCTGAAGGCTGGAAAAGTGGTGGTCAAAGAAACTGGAAAATCGATGACCGTGTCGGTTCCCGTCCAAAACGAACAGGTTCTTCGCATTCAGTTCGATGAAAAACAGATGTTTGTCACGCTTCATGGCACATCAACAGATGTTGTATTCCCACTCGACTTAGCATTCGAATGGGACACACGAAAGTCGAACCTGAAGCGTGTTACAGCGCAGAGGGTTCATTTCAAGATGGATGGTTTTGATTACTCCGTCAACATCGATGGAGGCATTGCCACTCAAACCCCACAAGGCTGGACGCTGTCAAGCGATGGCCGTTTTGCCTTGAAGCTGGCGCAACGGCACTAGGTAAACGACATCAAACAACTGCTTACTAGACCTACGCATATCGTGGGAACAAACAATACAACAGCCTTGCCTGGATATCACTCTGGGCAAGGCTGTCGTCTTATCGATTCAAAATCACGGCCGCTTATATTAGCTTGCGGCGCTCCTTCCCTGCCTCGGCCATGAAGTAAAGCACCGGAACGGCTATTCGGGACAAAAGTGTGCTGGCAACCTCACCCGCCATTAAGGCGACGGCCAAACCTTGGAAGATGGGGTCAAAGAGAATCACGAATGACCCGACGATCACCGCCGTTGCCGTAAGGAGCATCGGTCTAAAGCGAATCGCGCCGGCATCCACAACGGCCTGCTCCAATGATGCGCCCTGCTTTCTCTGGAGCTCAATGAAGTCAACCAGAATGATGGAGTTTCGGACGATAATCCCCGCCCCTGCAATAAAGCCAATCATCGATGTTGCTGTAAAGAACGCTCCAAGCATCGCGTGTGCTGGCAGAATACCGATCAGCGTCAGCGGGATGGGCGCCATGATGACGATAGGAATTTTGAAGTCCTGGAACCATGCCACGACAAGGATGTAGATAAGAATCAGCACCGCGGCAAAAGCAATTCCAAGGTCTCGGAAGACTTCGTAGGTGATATGCCACTCGCCATCCCACTTCATCGCCGGTGTACGTGTGTCATCCGGCAAATGCGTTGTCATCACATTCAGCTTGACCCCACCAGGTAGCTCCAGCTTATCAAGCGAAGCGTTCATCTTCAGAATCGCATAAACCGGGCTTTCCTGCCGACCGACAACATCACCCGTAACATACACAACCGGTTGCAGGTTTTTGTGATAGATCGCCTTATCTCCCGATGTTACACTCGTTTTCACGAGTTCACTGAGCGGGATCAATCTGCCAGCATTCGTTCTTACCTGCAGCTGCTCAAGTGCATCACTGCCGCTGCGGTCACTACGCTCGAGGCGTACAACGGCGCTGATGTCCTCCCGCGACTCATCTTCATGGAGCAACCCGACATTCCCACCAGACAACGCGATTCTTAGCGCGGCTTGTGCATCTGAAAGTGTTACCCCGGATGCAGCCGCTTTGACAGCATCGATTTTGATGTTTCGTGTTGTATGGTCGGCATCCACATACCAGTCGATGTCGGCCACACCCTCTGTCGTCTCGAACACACCCTTTACGCGATTGGCAACCGCTAGGCGTGTCGCATCATCGGGTCCATAGACCTCAGCCACCAGCGTTTGCAAGACAGGAGGGCCAGGTGGAACTTCTGCGATCTTGATACGCGCACCGAGGCGGGAAGCGATTGGTGCCAGCTCTGTGCGCAATGCTTTGGCGATGTCATGGCTTTGTCGCTTGCGGTCTCCCTTCGGCAGGAGGTTGACCTGAATATCCGCCTGATAGGGTTCATTACGCATAAAGTAATGGCGAACAAGTCCATTGAAGTTGTACGGGCTACTGGTGCCAGCATAGATTTGATAGTCAATGACCTCTTGTGTCTTCGCGACACTACCGGCCAGTTCACGTGTAACCGCGAGCGTCGTTTCAAGGGATGTTCCTTTTGGCATGTCAACAATCACCTGAAACTCGTTCTTGTTGTCAAAAGGAAGCATCTTGACGGTGACGGACTTGTTCACCAGCAGGTACATCGCCCCGGCCATCATAATCCCGACAGCGACAAAGAATACAGAACGCACCTTCCAGCTTCGGAGTAATGGCAACATGATGCGACGATAGAGAATCGTAAGCTTATCTTCCGGACCCTCTCCATGATGACCACCAACTGATGCTTTCCCTTGACCTTCCTTACGAAGGATTCTCACGGCTGCCCAAGGCGTCACGATGAACGCGATCAGGAGAGAAAACACCATCGCCGCACTGGCCCCGACCGGAATTGGTCGCATATATGGCCCCATCAGGCCACCGACAAACGCAAGTGGCAGAATGGCAGCAATCACAGCGAATGTTGCAAGAATCGTCGGGTTTCCAACTTCATCAACAGCATCGATTGCTGTCTGAATCAATCCCCTATTCTGCGCATCCGGCATCCGCAGATGCCTGACGATATTCTCGACAACCACGATGGCATCGTCGACAAGAATACCAATCGAAAAAATCAATGCAAAGAGTGTGATTCGGTTTAGCGTGTAGCCATAGAGATAGAAGACGAGCAGGGTCAGGGCAAGCGTGACGGGGATGGCAGTAAGAACCACCAACGACTCTTTCTTACCGAGTGCGATCGCAATCAGGATGGTCACCGAGACAACGGCGATACCCATGTGAAAGAGGAGCTCGTTTGACTTCTCTGCGGATGTCTCACCGTAGTTACGCGTCTCCGTGACCTTGATATCTCCAGGAATCACGCGTCCCTTGAGCCGCTCAACCTTTGCCATCACTCCATGGACAACATCGATCGCATTGACCCCTTGCCGCTTTGCAACACTAATAGTCACTGCATTTTCGACTTTGTTTTGCGCTGTTGATGTTCTGGATGCGGCTCCATTTCCAAAGAGCACATAACTGACTGCCTCGGCAGGGCCATCGGTAACCGTGGCGATATCGCGCACTGCCACCACTTGTCCATTCGTTGATGTGAGTTTGACATCGAGGATGTCATCAACCGAACGGAAGAATCCATTTGCGCGCACAGACACACTCTTCGACTGTTCCGAATAGCTCCCTAGCTCCAGTTCCTGATTAGTCCGCTGCAGTGCAGCACTAACAGCCGTGATGTCAAGTCCGTAACCGGCAAGGACAGCCTTGTTGACGGTGATCGTAAGCTCACGCTTTTGCCCACCGGTGATCAGGGTTTCCGCAACATCAGGGACAGATTTCAGCTCCTGTTCAACACGGGATGCGACTTGCCTGAGAACAACAGGTGATGCTGTATCAGAATGAAGCGTAAGTGCCAAAACAGCTACATCATCAATGGAATGCGTCTTTATGATGGGCTGTGTCGCACCTGTCGGAATCAGGTCGGCATGACCGGCAATCTTTTCCCGAAGCCTTACAAATGCCTTCTCTTGATCCTGACCTACGAGAAAGCGTACGACGACCATTGAGCGGCCACTTGCAGATGTCGAGTAAACATATTCGACGCCTGGCACTTCCCAGATGAGCTTCTCCAAAGGCGATGTCACACGCTGTTCGACTTCTTTGACGCTTGCTCCCGGAAACTGAATGAGGACATCCGCCATCGGGACAATGATCTGTGGCTCCTCTTCCCTTGGGGTTTTGATGACTGCAAAAATGCCCATCACCAGACTGGCAAGGATGAGCAGTGGCGTCAGCTTACTGTTGACAAAGGCGCTGGCGAGCCTGCCGGCAATTCCCCGGGTCATTGCTTGCCTCCGCTTGCCCGAACACCATCCGCTAGTCCAGGTACGAGCTCACGGACGATAACATCCCCGACAGCAAGTCCAGACTCGACAGGAATGCGTTCTTTTATCGGCGTGCCAAGGGTGACAACGCGTGACTGAATCAGCCCTCCGGGTGTAACGATGAAGATGTAGCTCAGGCCATCACGGCGCTGAATCGATGCTTCATCAACCATGATCGCTTTTCGCTTTGCGAGTGTGATACGTGTGATTCCGTAAAGTCCACTCATCGCATTCGATGTGTCAGGCAGTGCCATTCGCACTTTGTAGGCGTGTGTTGCTCCGGTTGCCTGAGGCGTGATCTGACTCACAGTCGCTACCAGTTCACGGGGCTGCAGAGCACCTATCGTAACGCTCACCTTTTGTCCAAGGTTGAAGTTACGGATGAGTGCTTCAGGGACTTCAGCGTCAAAGCTCGGGCGCCCGCCATCCACTTCGATCAATGGCATCCCGGGAGACGCCATCATTCCAGGATCTACAAGTCGCTTTACGACCCGTCCTGCAAATGGTGCTTTGATAACTGCATCTCCAAGCGAAACATCCGCATCGATGACATTTGCACGCGCACTAACGACCGCTGCACCAGCAGCGACGAGATCGGCTTCGCGAACAAGTACTTGCTTGAGTGCGGCTTTGGCTGCTGCAACACCTGCTTCGGCTTGTCGGACAGCGGCTCCGGCGGCTACGACGCCTTGCGCGGATGCACTACGGTCTTGTTGTCGTGCCCCTTCTTCAAGCAATGCAAGCTGTTGCCTCGCGATATTACGCTGTGCCGTAGCTTGCTCAAGTGCGACTGACGTTCGGTCCAGGTCACGCTGCGGAACCGCACCCGCCTGCACGAGTCCACTCATACGGTCATTTTCAAGGTTGGTAAGCCGGACGGCTGCATCCGCCTGGACAACAGCACTCCGCGCCTGCGCCACTTCCTGTGTACGCGCGCCTTCGGCGGTGATGCTACGACGCTCCGTTGCAATTGCAAGGGCTGCCTTTGCACCAGAGAGGCTTGCTTCGGCATCCTGTACACGCGCTAAGCTTGACGCTTTCTCAAGTTCAAGTGCTGACTTTGCTCTCGTAACCTCAGCACGTGAGCGTCCAAGGGATCCCACTGCAGATTGTTTTCCCGCAATTAGATGCCGGGCATCGAGCTGAATCAGTGCCTGACCGCGCTGTACAGGAGAGCCATCGGTGACGCTTACCGACATCACACGTCCAGAAACACTCGCAGCCACGACAGAATGGAATTCGCTACTTGTCGTCCCCGGTAGATCCCGCACGACATCTATAGACTCTTCTGCCAGCGTCCTTGTTGAAACGGAAATCTCTTGAACAGTCTCAGGTTTCTTTACGGCCTCAGATTTGTTTGCATTACACCCTGACACCACCATCATCATTGATGTCAACGCACTGATGGTAGTCACTTTTGCCAGCATCGGTACACCTACCCACCCAATCCACTGGTTTTGAGCTCGTTCAATCACGGTTCTATTCCTAATCTGTGTGATGTTTCCATTCGGACTACATCGCGATGTAACAACAGAGTGATTACGCTACACAAAAGGATTCATAGGAGCGGTGCGTCTCTAAGTGCGTTATTCCACACGATTCATTTCGTCTCCGAAATTTTTGAATCCTTCTACCGACAGGGCGTGCTCTGTGTCTACATCAGGTTCACTCAGAGCTGGAAAGCAAGAAAATGTCGATCAAGAACATCTCCGTTTCGGAACTCCACGCAATGACATTGCATGGCAAAGATTTGGTCATCATCGATGTCCGGACACGTTCAGAATTCAATCGCGGACACATTCCGACTGCGTTGAATCTTCACGGTGCCTCGCTTAGAAGTCACCTAAGTGAATTGGCAGCAACGACTACGGTCGCAATTGTCTGCCAGAGTGGCAGTCGAAGCCAGCTTGCCTGTGAAGGTCTGCGCCGAGAGTTCAAGGGTTTGTCAAACGTGGATGGTGGTACCGCGGAATGGATTCGTGCTGGATTACCAATTGAAAAGGAAAACAAGAATATGCATCAGACATCAGAGAGTAAGCTTCGTCGACAGACTCACTTGGTCGCGGGCATCATGCTCACCACCGCTCTCGTGATGGGCTTCACCGGACATCCTGCGTGGTTTTTTCTGGCGTGTTTACCGGCTTTTGGCCTGATGCTAGATGCCATCACCGGAATCTGCCCGATGACATTGATGCTCAAGAAGGCACCATGGAACTCAAGAGCTGCCTAGTGATTCTGGTTCTGGATGGAGATAGCGAATCAGTTTTGCCGGAACTCCGGCAACAAACGCGTAAGCCGGTATGTCTTTAGTGACTACAGCACCGGCGGCGACCACAGCGTGTTCGCCAATGGTAACCCCTTTTAGAATTGTCGAACGTGCACCTATCCACACATTATCGCCGATGACGATTGGAGCTTTTGCACCAGGTTTTGTATGATCCAGCGGATTATGATAATCAGAATCAAGTATCAGTACATAGTTTCCGATTGCAACGTTGTTTCCAATAGTCACCGACGAAAGACTGCCAATACTAGTTCCC
>CAIYBQ010000518.1 GCA_903924445.1 uncultured Armatimonadota bacterium
CGCTTTGTGTACTCATCCACCAGTATCGACTCACGATTAATCGCACCGCTTGCAATCATCGTACGTAGCTGTGCAAGTGTGAATGGGCCATTTAGCTGACCAGCAACTTTCAGAAAATATAGCTGCATTGCTCTAACCTTTCAATTCTGCCAGGAGGTCCCAAAGGCGCTCATAGTCATCCGGAACATTATAATAAGCCGCTGATATTCGCAAGGCATCAAACTCAGGCACCGGGCGCAGAAATGCACGTTTCTCATCCAAAACCTTGCCCGCAAACGCATTGATGTCAGCACCCGTAACACCGTGGATTCGGATACTGACGAGTGCACTGGAATCGCTAAAGGTAAGCGGCGAGATCAATTCAAAGCGGTCAGACTGCTCGAGCACACGTTTCTTAATGTAATCGGCCAGCAGCTCCTGGCGTTCACGAATGTTGTCGAGTCCAAGCTCATTTATGACATCGAGAGCGGTGTGCATTGTGGCGAATGTCTGTGCCGGACGGGTTGCCATCAGTTCAAAGCGATGTGCCCCTGGAGCAAAAACGGGATCTCCCGAGTACTCATTGTCCGGGGTAAATGGCATCATCCCGTGACCGACATGCACGGGCCACATTTCGTCTTCAAAACCATCTCGTACGTATAGCAAGCCAACACCGTTTGGACCGCCAAGCCACTTGTGACCATTTGTGATGTACAAGTCGCAGCCCATGGTGCATAGGTCGACGGGTATCTGGCCAAGTGCCTGAGCTCCATCGATGTAGGACATAATCCCATTTGCCTTTGCCCAAGTACTTGCAGCCGTTGGATCGGTGCGCTTGCCGGTGTTACAGCAAACATGGGAAAGAACCATCACCTTGGTGTTTGGTGTCCGGGCGCGCTCAAGATTCTCGATGAGTGTTTCGGAGTCCGTTGATAAGCCGTAGCGAACGATCCGAATCTTTCCCCGTTGCTGGAGATAGCCAAAGACCATATTGGTGGCTGGGTATTCGTGGTCCGAAATGAGGACATCGACGGGCGCATCCCAGCGATGCCAAGGAAGGTCCATCGCGATGTTTAGCGAAACCGTCGCGTTGCCCGTAAAGGCGATTTCAGTGGGCTTTGCATTACAAAAGGCAGCTAGTCGCTCCCGGGCGGACAATGCAGCGTCTTGCGCCGCAATATAGCCTTCATAGCCACCATCTTCAACGCGCCGGGTCCAATCGAGAAATGCTGCCGTGGTCTTTGGATGGCAAATACCTTTTGTGCCGGCATTTACCTGCAGCATTGAGAACGCGCTCACCTGCTCCCGGAATGCACTTACCTCATTGTCAAGAACCATTTTCAGCCTCATCTAGCAAAGTTCTACCAGTATCCCCCACGATGCCCCGTATGACCGTATGGAACCCTTGCATTTTGTACCAGTGGCAAAGGAGCTGGCAGGATAAAGCGTGACAACAAGGAGCTAATTGCTGTCGGAATGACTCTGTGTCTCACGAGACGCAATCAAAGGCCGACTCGATGTAACCGACTTAAACGAAAAGTACCTGCGACGTAACGTCGCAGGTACTTTACAGTTACCAGTCAGTGACTAGAAGCGAGGAGGTGGAGCTCCGTTGCCGTTTTGGGTTGGAGGTGGGTTTCCGCCACCATTGCCGCCACGTCCGCCACGGCCAGCGCCGTTGCCACCTTGTCCGCCGCCGCCAGGTCCACCCTGTCCGCCACCGCGGCCGCCACGGGCGCCGAAGCCTTGGTTAGGATTTTCCTTCTCGTACTTCTCAACCATTGCTTTTTGATCAGCGGTGAGGAGTGCGCGGGTCTTGTCCTTGAGCGCGGTCTGGGTCTGGGTCATGATCTCGCGAAGTGACTGGAAATCTTGGTTGTCCATGGCTTCCTGGCGCTTCTCTTGTGCAATCTTTTGGATTTGCGTCACGACTGCAGCCATCTTGGTCTTCTGATCATCGGTGAGCTTGAGGTCACCAACGAGAGCCAATGGCAACTGAGCTGTCTGGAAGGTCTGCACATCCTTGAGGAATGCTGGAAGGGCCTTCTTTTGGTCATCCGTAAGAACAGCCTCAATTTGAGCATCGTTCTTCTTACGATCTTCCTGCATCTTGGTCATCATTTCCTGCAGCTGCGCAGGATCTGGGCGATTGCCACCACCGGCTCCACCACCGAATGGATTGTTGCCACCACCGAATGCAGCACGCTGCGCTTCGCGGATCTTCTTCTGAACATCGTCAACCTTGGTCTTCTGATCATCAGTAAGCTTCAGTCCCTTGACCAGTACATCTACTGGAAGGTTGCTGAGGCCCATCTGCATCATGCCGCCGCCACGCTGTCCGCCGAAGCCGCCAGCAAAACCACCAAAGCCTCCGCCGCCATTGCCACGTTGCGCATGGGCAGAGCCCTGTGCGAATGTGACCAGGGATAAGACTGCCGTTGCACCAACGAGAGTCGTCATCAATTTATTCATTGTGCCTGACCTTTCACCGGTTCGTATGTTCCGTTACGGGTTTGGACGTATACGTGACCGTGGATGTTCACTTCACCCCGCCTTGGATGGATTCCTGCACCGCTTGACGCATCACATGAACAGGTGCGGAGACTCCAAGCCACCGTTCGAATGAAATTGCCCCCTGCTGGACAAGCATCTCAAGGCCGTTTTGAACCCGTAACCCGCGCGCTTCAGCCTTCAACAGCAGCTCCGTCCGGTCAGGACGATAAATCAAATCGGAAACAACACAGCTCGGCTGCAACGTTGCAACATCTATGTCGGGCATCACACCAACATTGGGAGACATCCCAAGCGTGGTCGTGTTGACCACCAATGTAGCTTCCGTGAGTGCTTCAAGGACAACGGTACTGTCATAGCCTCCGATCGCCGATGCCCCGAGCGAGAGCAGTCCCTCAGCCTTTGCAAGCGTACGATTGGCAACGATGACTTTGCAGCCGATGTCAGACAAAGCTGAAACCACGGACCGCGCGCTCCCTCCGGCACCGAGGACGACTACGGTACTACTGGGCGCCGGGATAAGCCCATCGGATCGCAACGCGGCGATGTAGCCGCGGCCATCCGTAGTGTCCCCACAGAGCAGGCCATTTTCCCAGTAAAGCGTATTGACAGCCCCGAGGCGCTCAGCTTCCGGCGTCAATGCATCCAGGAAAGGCACAACCGCTTCTTTATGGGGAACCGTAACGTTTACCCCGCGAATACCAAGAGCACGTACGCCTGCAACGGCGGCAGCAATGTCAGCTGCCTGCACTTCAAACGGGACATAGACGCCATTAATGCCACCGTGTTGGAGCGCCGCATTGTGCATTGCCGGGCTCGCACTGTGCTTTACAGGGCATCCCCAAACCGCAAACACACTGGTGGAACCGTTTAAGCTCAATGCAAATTCTCCAGAAACTCTGTAAACGATGCGGCTACAAAATGTGGATCCTCGCCATCGGGAGTGATCAGAACAACATCCCCGGCATCCCCATCATCCATACGAACGGCCAACACTCCACCAAATGCGTCCAGCGCAAAGGGGACCATTGCTTCATCCGGAAACTCATCCTGTAAATCCGCCAGTACATCTAGCAGCGGACGGCGACGATACGCATCCGGAAGCTCGCCATCCCAGTGGTTTCCGTGCAGCGCTAGAAAGCAATCCACCTGGTGAACATCGATTCGGCCATCGGGATGTGGAACAACATACCCATTCGGCTCAGAATATCCCCCATTTGCCGCCTCTAAATGTTCCCGCAGCAAAACGGGTAACGGATAGCCGGCGATGGCATCGAAGCGCATAAAGTCATCCGAAGTCACAGGCCCCTCAGGATTGACATCAAACCACCTTGGCATTTACAGCTCCGCCAAAATGCGTTGCCGCTGCGCTTGAAACTCATCTTCAGAGATAAGATCAGCATCTTTGAGGGACTTCAGACGTTGCAACCGCGCCGTTAAATCAAGCTCACCCGTGTTAGGCGACTGATTAGCCCCCCCGACAGCCGTTTCGACGACTGGAGTGGCAGCCGTCTTTGCGATGGGCTGTGCCACAGACCGTGGAAGGTTGGGATTGAACTGGACTTTCTCAAGTGCTCCCGTGATGGCTTCCTGTAGCGGTCGGACTAGAGATCTTGGCAAGCGACTAGCAGCAAGATTTGCGAATTCCCGTAGCCTGTAGCCAATTTCCTGACTACCATCCGTGTTCACGCGCAGCTCAACCGCACGTGTCAGGTGCGTCATCAAAGCATGGTCATCGCACAGACCCAGTACCAGCGACCTGGCATCCAGGGGAACCCGCCGTGCGCTCACCTGCTCTACCAGCTCCGCCTGAAGACTTGCCGCTCCTTGTGGAACCGTGTCAAAACCGCCGATCGGGTCCTGACGCGCCATCCCAAACTGATCCTGATAATCCGCAACAAACCGAATCTTCTCCGACTGACCAACAGCCGTATAAATCTTCTCAGATATCTCAGACACGATGCCAAGCGACCACGCAAGCACAAAGGTAGACCAGGCAGTCCATTGGTCCTCAGAGCTTGGAGGAGCGATACGATTCCACTCACGGACATCCCGGCGCGTATGCATTGGGTTCGCGCTAGCACCTTGC
>CAIYBQ010000519.1 GCA_903924445.1 uncultured Armatimonadota bacterium
GATTTCCGGGCCACCTCCGTGTACGAGGATCGGGTTGATGCCAACAATACGCATCAAGACCAAATCTCGCATCACCGAGACCTTAATCTCATCATCAATCATCGCATTGCCGCCGTACTTGACGACAACGGTCTTGCCAGCAAATGTCCGGATATATGGCAGTGCCTGAATCAGTGTCTGCGCTGTGTCCATCCCGTTGGTAACGGGCGTTATCTCACTCATCAGGTTGTGTACTCCGCGTTGATACGCACATAGTCATAGGAAAAATCACAGGTGTAAAACGTAAAGGCGCCACCTGCCGGGTCACCAAGATTGACCTCGATGAGGACATCCGGCATTTTCATCGCATCCGAAACTTCAGCAGCATTAAAATCCGTTGGCACCCCAGCCCGGTAGACTTCGATTCCTGCAATCGATGCACTCGCAGCTGAAGGGTCAAACGGCACACCGGCACGGCCTGCGGCTGCCATCAGGCGTCCCCAGTTCGGATCGTTTCCAAAGAGGGCTGTCTTGACCAGTGGAGACTCAGCGATGGTCTTTGCTACAGACCGCGCATCAGGATCATTTGGAGCACCCGTGACCCGAATCTCAACCAGCTTGGTCGCCCCTTCACCATCCCGGGCAATCGCCTGCGCGAGGTACAGCATCACTGCTTCAAGCACATCGGAGAACTCTTGATACAAGGGTGATGCCGTGTCGGAAATGCAAACTCCAGAGAGCCCGGATGCGAGGACGATGCACTGATCCGATGTCGATGTATCACCATCCACGGTAATCGCGTTGAACGTACGGTCGACAATGTCCTTTAGGAGTGGTTGCAGTAGCTCTGAAGAAATATCGGCATCCGTCGTGATAAATGCCAGCATCGTCGCCATGTTCGGCGCAATCATCCCGCTGCCTTTGGAAATGCCTCCGATGTGAAAGACACCGGCATCCGTTGTGACCTTGACGGCTATGCTTTTCCGAACAAGATCGGTAGTCATGATGCCTTCGGCTGCGGCCTGATCATGTTCACGGGATGTCCCGGACGAACTCCAGGCATCCACAATTCCCTTGCGAAGCTTGTCCATTGGTAGTTGAACACCAATAACCCCCGTCGATGCCGTTAGCACACCACCGCCACAAAGCTGTGCTGCCCGCTCCGCCATTTCGTTATTGGCATCGATGCCCTGCTGACCCGTTGCAACATTTGCACAGCCGGAATTAATCACGACGCCGCGAATGGATGCCGCATTTGGCCCGGAGACCTCAGCCCGATTACGCGTAACGCTAGGTGCACAGACAACATTTAGCGTGCCGACCATAGCCAGCCCCGTCAGCGGTTGGTCTGCTGCGATTAAAACGACATCGGTGTTCCCGGAGCGCTTAATGCCACACGCCGCCGTCCCGGCCCGAAAGCCCTTTGCAGCAAGCACACCTTGCCCGATAAGGACATCCATCATGGCCAGATTCCTCCGTGGGACAGTCCCATCGTTTCCGGGAGACCGTACATAATATTGGCGTTTTGAATCGCCTGGCCTGCGGCTCCCTTGATGAGATTATCGATGGCGGACACGGCAATCAGTGTCCCGGATGCCTCTGCAAAGCCAAGCCCAATATGAACCCGATTTGTGCCAGCGACATCTTTGGACGATGGAAAGTCACCGAGAGGTCGAACAGTAACAAAAGGCTCGTTTGCATACGCCGAGACCAAGGCATCATATGCTGCATTAAGCGTGATTCCAGCCTTGGCCGGAAGATAGCAGGTAGCGAGAATCCCGCGGGACATCGGAACCAGATGCGGCGTAAACAACACGTTTACACCGAGGTTTTGTTCGATTTCTGGCGTATGCCGATGGACACCACCGACGCCATACACTCTCAGCGCTTCGTTTGCTTCCGAGTACTTGTAAATCGCATCATTCTTGCTTCGTCCGGCACCACTGACACCAGATTTGGCATCGATGATAATGCCGCTCCCCAAAAGCATCCCAGCATCGAGAAGTGGCTTGATTGCAAGCGTCGATGCCGTAACGTAGCAACCAGGATTTGCAATCAGCTTTGCATCCTTGATGTTGTCACGAAATAGCTCAGGCATCCCGTAAACAGCATGTTCCATCAGGCCAGTAGCTGCGGGCTCTGATTTATAGTACGCACGATAAAC
>CAIYBQ010000520.1 GCA_903924445.1 uncultured Armatimonadota bacterium
CCCCTGATAACCATCATCGAAGGCATGGTCTCGCGCATTTTGACGGAATCGCGCCCAGATGCAACGCTTGAGATATCTGGTGTGGAGCTTACGGATGGCACAAAACTTAGTGCCAGCAAGGTAGTCATTACCACAGGAACCTTTTTGCGTGGCGTCTGCCATCGTGGGCAGAACAGCTGGTCTGGCGGACGATCGGACCAACCAGCCGCGGGAGCATTGTCGACATCCCTTGCAGAACTTGGCTTCCCGCTTTTACGCCTAAAGACGGGTACGACGCCGCGTATACGGTTTAGCAGCATCAACCTTGACCTGACGGAAGAACAGCCAAGCGAGCCTGAGTGTCCTCCGTTTTCATTTTCGACGCCTGGGCGGCGCCACGATGGCCTTCTCCCGGCTTGGCAGGTCTGGACGAACGATGCGACGCATCAGGTGATTCGGGAGAACTTGCACTTATCAGCGATGTACGGGGGTTTAATCGAAGGCGTGGGCCCGCGGTACTGCCCTAGTATCGAAGATAAAGTCGTACGGTTCGCGGACAAGGATTCGCACCAGATTTTCCTTGAACGCGAAGGATGGAATACAGAGTCGGTGTATGTTCAGGGAATGAGCTCAAGCCTTCCCGAAGATGTGCAGCTCGCGTTCCTAAAGTCCATCCCCGCGCTGGCAAATGTCGAAGTCATTAAGTATGGCTACGCAGTCGAATACGATGCCGTCCCTCCGACCGAGCTATTCCGGACGCTTGAAACAAAGCGGATCCAGGGTCTCTACCTTGCCGGTCAGATCAATGGGACCAGCGGCTACGAGGAAGCGGCAGGACAGGGCCTGCTGGCGGGAGCCAATGCTGCATTAAATGTCAAAGACTTGCCTCCCCTTGAGATTGAGCGTCACGAGGGGTACCTCGGCGTGATGGTGGATGACTTGGTGACGAAGGGTGTTGATGACCCTTACCGGTTGTTGACCAGCCGTGCGGAATACCGTCTCACGCTGCGCCATGACAATGCTGACTTGCGGCTGACGCCAAAGGGAATCACCCATGGCCTTGTTTCGCCAGAGCGCAAAGAACGATTTGAGCAGCGAAAACAGCTCATCGATGACGTCATGTCATTGATGAAGTCAAGCTTTGTGACGAATCAGCAACATACTTACCTTGCAGAAAATGGTCTTCCAACGCCTGATAACAAAATGTCTGTACTTGAATACGCAAGGCGTCCGGAGGTGACACAGCAGGCAGTGGCAGATTTGCTTCAGCTTGATGTCAATGACGCGCGTGATGGTATTCAACAGGGCATCATTTTTGCACGCTACGAGCACTACGTGGCACGCGAGTATTCGCAGATAGATGCCTATAAACGTGCGGATGACATGCGGATTCCGCTTGAAATCGATTATCGGGCGATCAACTCACTTGCATCTGAAGCGCGTGAAAAGCTCTTGCAGATACGGCCATCCACCGTGGGACAAGCCGCAAGAATCCCGGGTGTAAACCCGGCGGACATCTCAATCCTAAGGCTGCATCTTGCCGCGAACAAGCGTCAACTTGCGGAACCAACAGTACGGTAAGAGAGGTATCGTCCACTGTGCCACAACCGCCCACCAAAGGTTCCACCGCTCCAGCAATAGCGGTCCTCAATCCCCAAACTGGAGCTGAAGTTACATTCGGTTACCCTGTTAGTGGCTTTACGCTTGTTTTATTCCTTCGAGGCACCTGGTGTCCCTATTGCACAGAACAGCTCAAAGCATTGGCAAAACACAAGGCTGCGCTTGAGCAAAACGGCTTTCGAATTGCATGTCTCTCAGCGGAGAGCCCACGAGTGCTTGAGGCTTACCTGAAGAAATCCGGTTTGGATGTCCCTTTGTTCCACGATGCAACTCATGATGCAGCAAAGGCATTTGGGGTTCATTACTGGCTTCGCTACGATGGCTTTAACCTCGCTCACCCAGCCCTCTTCATCATCGGGCCCAACGGTGAGACCCTGGTTTCCCATGTGAGCAAGTCGATGTCCGATTTGCCAGTTGGGCATCTTTTAGAGACATTCCTCGGCTTTCTTGGCCAGCCTTCATCGGAGACATCAGATGCAAAACAGTGATGCTGAGCCGCTTCGGCTGTTAGCGGTAGAGCACATGAAGGCCGGTCGCTATGCTGATGCGGTTGCAGTGTTGCGAAAAGCCGTCGTTGTCGCTCCCGATGACGACAACCTGTGGCGGATTCTTGGCGGTGCACTGTCGAATGTTGGTGAATCGCAGGCAGCCCTTGATGCCTTTAGTCAGTCCATCGCAATCGCTCCAGGGTCGGCCCGCAACCACTTCAACCTTGGTGTTGCACTCGAACAGCTTGGCCGCTACGAGGATGCGAAGACCTGCTACCGTGCTGCAATCGGACGTGATCCCACCTACGGTCTTGCTCAGCAACGGCTAGCTAAACTAGATGCTGCTTATCCGGACAGCCCGAGAACAGTCCCGTTCCCAATGGCTGAATCGTTGCAGTCAGGCATCGATACATTCGCTGAAACCCCTGTGGGTGGCTGGGGCTCTGAGTCTGTGCCTACTGGAGGCGTACAACGTCAGCAACAACGACCAATGCCTCCAAGAGTTCACCCAGTTTCCAGAATTCCAGGTGCGGGTACATCCTTTGCAGCACGGCAAGGCTTGGAACCCGATGGCGTACCGGCATCCACCATTTTCGCGCTTGGAATCGTGGGAATCGCCGGCGGATTTAGTTGTGGCCTACCCATGGTTTGTGCTCCCGTCGCTTGGATTATGGGAAACAAGGCGCTTGCCCGGATCGCTGAGCTTGGCGATGTCCCTGAGTCAATGCAGCAGCAAGTCAGGACAGGACGAACCTTGGGAATTGTTGGGACCGTGCTCCTGGTGCTAGGCGTCATAGCCCTCATCCTTTTGTTTGGAGCCGGAATTATAGCCGATTAGCCAAGTTCATCCGGTTGGCTTATCTGCCACGAGACGCCAAAGCGATCCGTTAGCCAGCCATAATTTGGGCTGTGTGGGTAGCTGTCGATGGCAAGCAGCACCGTGCCACGCTTGGCAAGAGTCTCATACGCATGAAACAAGGCGGCTTCATCGGCGAGCTCAACGTAGAGCGACACAGCCGGTGTAAACGCAAACCCGTGCATCACTGGACTATCAATGATTCGAATGTTATTGCCATAAATGGCCAGCGTAGCAGACCTGACTTTGCCGAACGTCGATTTGGCATCAGCACCATAGTCTGACTTATCTAGAAGCACTGCCTCAGGAAACGCTTCGAGATACAGCGCAATGGCTTCGGCTGCGTTTCCATCAAACATCAGACAAGGAGTAACTCTGACCATCGGAATC
Organism: uncultured Armatimonadota bacterium; assembly: GCA_903924445.1. Classification (GTDB taxonomy): domain Bacteria; phylum Armatimonadota; class Armatimonadia; order Armatimonadales; family Armatimonadaceae; genus CAIRTT01. The sequence goes on from CAIYBQ010000520.1 coordinate 3,334, forward strand.
CTTCAGATCCAGCCTCTTGACATTCACAGCGGCAAGAGGCTGGAACAGCTCAGTTAGTTTGCACCCTCAGCGAGGGCAACGAAGCGGTCGATGTCTGCTCGGATGACGTCAAAGCTGGCATCCCAGAATGCACGCGACCGGATATCTACCCCAAAGCGCTCCGCGAGCGTCGCCGCATCCCCCATGCCCGTGCTCGATAGAAGGTCATCGTAGCCAGCCACAAAGGTGTCAGGAGACTTCTGATAACAGGCATACAGACCAAGCCCGAACAACAAGCCAAACATATATGGATAGTTGTAGTAGGTCGCACCGTAGTAATGCCCCTTGACCGCCCACATGTAGTTGTGACGATGTTCTGAGAGGCCATCCCCATAGGTGTCGTCCTGAGCCTTTGCCATGATGCCGCAGAGCTCATCCGTGGAAAGCTCGCGCATTTTGCGCTGTTCGAGAACCGACTGCTCAAACAAGAAGCGACTCGAAATGTCAACGACAACCTGACATTGTCCCTGGAGGCTTGCTTCCAAGATACTGAGCTGTTCATCCGCTGGTGCGCCGTCAAGGGCGGCATTTTTGATGATGGTTTCGCAGAAGATACTCGCCGTTTCGGCAAGGGTCATCGGTGTGCCCGCAATCGTTGGCGGACGATGTTCAAGACAGAGGTTGTGGTAGCCGTGCCCGAGCTCGTGTGCCAGAGTGCTTACTGCATCAAAGCTTGGGTTGTAATTTTGCAGGATGCGGCTCTCCCCGGGAACCATCCCCATACAGAACGCGCCGCCCTCTTTTCCCGGACGCGGCTCTGCATCAATCCAGTTTTCGGTGAATGCCCGCCGGGCGAAGTCGCCAAGGCGCGGAGTGAATGAATCAAAATGTGTTGCGACAAATTCCTTTGCGACGCTCCACGACCACTTGCTTGACTCTGCTCCCACTGGTGCAAACATGTCAAACCAGTGCAAGCCGCCATCGTAACCGAGGAGCTTTGCCTTGGCTTTCATATATCTGCGAAAGTCTGGGAAGGCAGCATTTGCAGCATCGAGCATTGCGCTAAGCGTCGCTCTGTCAATACCGTTTTCCCACACGGCTTCATCAAGAGGATCTGCCCAGCCACGCCGCGTCGCCAGAACATTTGTTTCATGCTTGATGCCATTCATCGCAGCAGCAAGCGGAAGCGCAACCGTCGGCCACGTCGCGACCTCAGCATCGTAGGCATCCCGGCGAACCTTCGCATCGGCATCGGATGAAAGCACGCGTACCATTGCCATCGGCAGTTTTTGATCGCCAACCGCAACCGTAAGTTGGCTGGTCATATCACTGTGCAAACGCCCCCAAGCGGCTGTTCCCGAGAGGGAAAGCTGTGCAGCAAGTTCCTCTTCAGGACTCGACATTTGATGTTGGGCACCCACTTTGGCCTGTTCAAGGGGATAGGCATAGAGGCTGGCAAGTTCGCTCTTCGATTTGAGAGTTTCGGTATCGATGGAACCCAGCCAGGCTACCCAGCGGACAGCCAGTGTCTGGAGCGCTACGGACTGTCCACGCAATTCGCTTGCAATCCCCTGTGCGAGCTCATTTGTGGTGTCGGTAGAAATATGCCCATACACGTAGGATGAAACAAGGTTGTTCACGAGCTCAAGTGTGTCAAATGCTTGAGCAAGCTCCTCGTATCTCCGGACTGTTTCATCGGTCACTACGGTGTCAGTCGTCGATCCAATCTGGTAGAGATCAAAGCGTTCGGTGAGCGCGCCGATTTGGGTGAGGACTTGCTGGTAGGCGGCTTTGAATGGTTCAGATGTGAGGCTTGGATAGTACGGTGTGAGGTCCCAGTGTGGGAGTTCGTTTTCATTCGACATGATTTTGCTCCAGAGGTGCGAGTTTAGATGACGGGATTGGTCAGTGTTCCAATACCAGAAATAGTGACAGTCACAGAATCGCCAGCAACCAGAGGACCGACGCCACTCGGGGTTCCCGTGGCGATGCAGTCTCCGGGCATCAGCTCGGTGACGGTACTCAGAAAATGAATCAATGCTGCGACATCATGGATCATTTGGGCAGTCGTTCCATGTTGCCGTGGCGTGCCGTTAACGGTGACATCGATTGTCAGCGGAAAATGCTCAGCCAGGCTGGACGCGGCAACAACGACTGGGCCAATGGGTCCAAATGTGTCCCTGCACTTTGCCAGGAACCATGGGTAACCTTTTGCTTGCAGAGCTTTTGACTTCGCGCGGGCTGTGACATCGTTGATGATGGAATAACCTGCCACGTGCTCAAGTGCGGTATCCAGCGCGATGTCCTGTCCACCCATCCCGATCACGACCAAAAGCTCACCTTCATGGTCAACCTGACCGATAGCGGTTGGCAGAACGATTGACTCCCCGGGGCCGATGATGCTGCTGTTTGCCTTTTGGAAGACGACGGGCTCATCCGGGATGGCATTGCCCAGCTCTTTGGCATGATCAGCGTAGTTACGTCCAATGGCCAGAATCCGGTTTGGAGCTGGCAATGGGCATGCGAGGGCGGTTGATGCGGGGAGGCAATAGTCTTCGCGACGGGGCAGCCAGAGCAGGTTTGCATGGAGATCCTGATCACAAACCGCATCGAAGACGGACTTTGGCGCCAATGTGCCAAGCGCGATGGTCAGATCACAGAAGCGGCCATCGGTGAGCTGCCACAGCACATTTCCAGTTTCAAGCGCCCTCGCGAAATGCATTAAAGCGTACCTTCTGGCAGGCGGCGAACGCGTCCAAGGAAGCGCTCCATGGCGCGCGCAAGGTCATCGTAGTTGGCTTCAGCCATAACCTCATTAGCTCCAAAGATGAAGGTTGGGACATTGCGAACGCCTGCACCGTATGCACCATCATCAAATGGAAGAATCTGATCAGCGTATGCTTCACCGTTCACCGATGTTGCCATTGCAGCATCATCGATACCAACACCCTTAGCGATTTCGCGTAGGACATCGATATTTTCGATGTCAGCATACTGCTCCCAATAGGCTTTGTAGATGGCCGTATTGAAAAGGTTGAACGTTTCATGGCCGAGGGTCTTTGCAAACTCTAATGCGAGAAGTGCCTTGTGAGAACGGACAAATCCGGGGCGAACATCGGACATTGGGACGCCTTCGGCGGCTGTGAAGTCATCAAAGCGATTTGGCTTACTTGGATCTCTGACAATCGCAGGGCGTGGTCCGGGATTGGATGGAGGGCCATCGAGGTCTGGCGGGAACAGCTCAGCACCCAGCCACGTGATTTCGATACTAAATTGCTGTTCGAGGCGCGCTGCCTGAAACAATCCAACGTAGCACCACGGGCAAACGATGTCATGATAGAGGACGACATTGTCACGGCGCATCTGCGGCCGGAGGTCAAATACGGTAGCCATAATGCTAGTCTACCTGCATGAATTGCATCTGTCTGGTATGCCTTTAGAGCGAACGTGTGCGATTTGTTTACCGGGGTTACCTGTGATAACTTATGGGCTCTGGACGGTTGGCTCAGTGGTAGAGCATCGCCTTCACACGGCGGGGGTCACAGGTTCGAATCCTGTACCGTCCATTCAAGACAACCATCCTAACGTGCGCATCGTTGCGTAGATGGCTGTTTTTCAAGCTCCAACGCTAGCATCTCTGTTGCCACATCACCGGATGTCAATGCCTCCAAGCCCACCCGGTGTCAGGTTTGGATCTGGCGCATCCAGTTTTGGATCGGCCTTTTTCACAAACGTGCTGGACTTTACAAACTTTGTATGGAGATCAGCAAACAAGAGGACTCTCCCACCGGAGTAGCTGTCTCCCCCTGGAGTGTCAAACGGCGCGACAATCGTCCCCCACATCCCTATCGGCTTGCTACCAGCAAAGTCATGATTATTCGTCCACTCAGTAACCATCCCTTTCTGACTTGGATACACAACATCGGCATCCGTCCGAGAAACTGTCTGAACGAGCGAGCCAGGCTTTGAAAAGGCTTGAATCAGATTCTGTATGGATGTGATCGCCGCTAAGCTTTCATCACTTTCGTAGAATGTCGCAGAGTATGCGTAGCTGGTGTAGTCAAAGCTGCTCGCGGCAACGTCTTCGGGGCATAGCAAGAGGTTTGATGCGCCATTTGCTGATTTGTAGCGGTCTCCGGATGACTCAGATGCGCTCTTCTTGGCAACACCCAAGTATGGCATTATTGGCCAGCGAAATCGCTTTCCCACCCACAAATAAGGATCACCTGTGTTTGGAAATGCACCATCATAGTCGCTTGTGTACATTCCGATTGCAGTGCCAATCTGTTTGACATTGCTTAGACATGCTGTACGCCGCCCGCTGCTTCGCGCTTTTCCAAACACTGGAAAGAGGATTGCTGACAGGATTGAAATGATGGCAATCACAATCAACAATTCGATCAGTGTAAATGCCCTTTTCCATCGATTCGCTTCAAGTATCAAATGAGCCACCAAGTCTCCACCAGCCGTTTCAGTCCCGTCATGATGCCACTTTTAAACCACGGATTGAATTGTGTAACTGAGCAAAAGTCAGCACTGGTTTGATGAATATGCAATGATTTCGGAACAAATCTTCTGGATTATCGTTACCCATCCAAGCGTTAGAGGTATCTCACATCAAAGAGATGCTAGAACATCACAGGGCATCTCGTGATGTCGTTTTGATGTTCGCTGGAATGAGGCCTCGTTATCGAGAGTGTCAAAGGTGATGTTCACAAGAGCAATGCTAGTGAGGGCGTATCCCCATGAGTCGACCCGCCCCGTTTCTACGACAAAACCCCATAATTGGTAACGAGCAGTAACGTGTATTTCAATGTTCATCTATAGGAATTCCAGCGTATTCCAGTGAACAATGACTGATATGCGAGTACACGCCGTAACGGTTCTATTCACGCTGCTGTCAACGGCAGTTATTGCTGCCAGCGCGTCGTCCAAGGATGCCACCATCGATGCTGATGCGAAGCGAATTCTTGAGCAACGCTGTGTCCGATGTCATACCGAAAAGGCACCATCCGGCAGCCTCGACCTCGCTACACTTGCTGGTCGCAAACGCGGCGGCAAATCCGGTCCAGCCATCGTTCCCGGCAATATCGGTGACAGTAAGCTCTTCACACGGTTGCAGGCTTCCGGGTCACAGCCATCGATGCCACTTGGCGACAAAGCACTGTCATCGGTTGAGCAAAAAGTCATTCAAAAGTGGATTGAAACTGGCGCTTCGCTTCCGGGGACTCTGAAAGCAAAGACCCACTGGGCTTGGTTGCTCCCGCAGAGGCCACGGGTTACAGCCACCGCGACATCGGGCTCAAGCAATCCTATTGACTACTTTATTCAGGCTAAGCTCAAAAAGGCAGGTCTGAAAGCAAGTCCCCTTGCTGACAAACGCACACAGATACGGCGTGTGACGTTGGACCTTATCGGGCTCCCTCCGACACAGGCTGAAGTCGATGCATTCTTGAACGACACAGCACCCAATGCGTATGAAAAGGTTGTTGACCGTCTGATGGCCAGTCCCCATTACGGTGAGCGGATGGCTCTCCCTTGGCTGGATGCCGCCCGCTACGCAGATTCAAATGGTTTTCAGCAGGATGGCGATACGTACCAATATGTCTGGCGGGACTGGGTTGTCAACGCGCTGAATGCTAACATGCCGTTTGACCAGTTCGCAATCGAGCAGCTTGCTGGCGACTTACTGCCAGGTGCTACGGATGCTCAGCGTGTCGCAACAGGCTTCAACCGTAACCACTTGCTTAACGGTGAAGGCGGAGCCATTCCCGAAGAGCAACGCAACGTAAACCTCTTCGACCGCGTCAACACCACAGCGACAACATTTTTGGGTATTTCGCTCGCTTGCGCTCAGTGCCATGACCATAAGTACGATCCTTTTACGCAAAAGGATTACTACAGCTTTATGGCGCTCTATAACAATGTGCCTGAGACAGGCGTTCCTCCAGGCGGCGGCCAGTACCGCATTGCAGAGCCCACCGTAACCTACGGCACAACAGTCGAAAACGAGAAGATCAGCCGCCTGGAAGCTCAGCAAAAGTCACTGCAATCATCCTTGGATTTCTCGCTCCGTAAGGCAATCCGCACGGAAGCAGCATCCCTCATGCCAGCGCTAGAGACCCCGCTTTCAGCGATCAAATCATCCGCTTGGCAGAAGAGTCCGGTGAGCATCGGAAGCACGTTCCAGCAAGCCTTCGACCGCAGGTATCCTGCAGGGTTGACATTTTCACCGCTGAACATCGATGTTGACGGCAAGCAATCGGTAGACATCCCGGACATCTCCAACAAAGACAATGCCAGCATTTACCTGATGCGCACATTCACCGTCGAAAGAGCAATCGCGGCTGAGTTTCGCTTTGGCTCCGATGATGGCATTCGGGTTTGGCTGGATGATGACCAAAAAATCAGCAATGCTTCCCAGCGTGCAGCGCTGCTCGGACAGGACTCCTTTACGGCAATCCTCACCTCTGGTGAGCATCGACTGGTGGTTCAAGTCGTTAACGGCTCTGGCATCGGAGGGTTCGCATTTGAGCTCCGAAAACCTGGTTTCACGCAAGAGCAGAAAGCCATTCTCCAAAAGGCAGCCGGTGGGGTTGACGTTTCTGATGCTGATGTCCGGGTTGTGCAAGCAGCCGTGTTACCGATGCTGCAAGCAAACGACTTTAGCATCCTGCGGAACCAAGTGGCGGCCCTTGGAAACGAGCTCACCTCGCTGCGAGCGGCTTTGCCAAAGGTAATGGTGATGTCGGATGCACAACCGCGGCAGACGCGTGTTCTGGATCGTGGTGAGTATCTCCAACCGCGTGATGTCGTTGCGCCGGCAGTCCCAGCCGTGTTTGGAGCAGCCACGATAAAGAACCGTCTGGACTTTGCAAAGTGGCTTGTACGAACCGATAACCCTCTGACGGCGCGTGTACAGATCAACCGGTACTGGCAGCTATTCTTTGGGACGGGTCTTAGCAAGACCAGCGAAAACTTTGGAACGCTTGGCGAGGCACCCAGCCATCCCGAGCTGCTGGACTGGCTTGCGACAGAATTTTCCTGGGATTGGGATGTCAAGCGTATTTACAAGCTGATTGTCATGAGTCACACGTACCGGCAGAAGTCGGAAGTGCTCCCCATTCATCTGAAAAAGGACCCATCGAACCGCTTGTACTCACGGCAAAGCCGTCTTCGCGTTCCAAGTTTGTTACTGAGGGACATCGCGCTTGCGACAAGCGGTCTGATGAACACAACGATCGGTGGCAAGCCTGTCTATCCGTATCAGCCTGCGGGTATCTGGGATGGCCTATCCATTACAAAGGAACGTGACTTTTCCTATCCGCAGAGCACGGGAAGCGACCTTTATCGGCGCAGCATCTACACATTTTGGCGAAGAACGGCAGGACCGGGCAATATGTTCGACTCTGCCAGCCGCCAGCAGTGCACCGTGAATGCGAGCCGGACAAGCACCCCTCTGCATGCACTCACGATGTTGAATGACATCACTTGGATTGAAGCATCCAGAGAGCTCGCAACAAACGCGCTCGAATGGAATGGGACTGTCGAAACTTCCATCGATGACATGGGTTTAACAATCCTGGCAAGGCCCCTTTCGAGCAAGGAGCGTAAGACCATGCAGCAGTTGATGGGAACGGCAATGAAATATTACAACAGCCACGGCGCTGATGTTGATGCCATCCTGTCATCAGGTCATGCTCCCGCACCCAAGCGTAATCGGACACAAATCGCAGCATTGACCCAGGTTGCCCTCGCAATGCTCAATCTGGATGAGGCCATCACCCGTGAATAACATCAACAATCCGATTCTTCCAACGTTGGAAGCCCACGATTCTGGCTTTAGTGGCCTCACGAGGCGGACGCTTCTCACGGGAACGCTTGGCGCTGCGGGTAATCTGGCACTTTCCTGTCTGCTCACAGATGATGCATCGGCGCAGACCAAAAAGCCGGTCACCACGCTACCGATCAAAGCCAAGCGCTTGATCATCCTGTGGCAGGGCGGCGCTCCGAGCCACGTCGATCTCTACGATCACAAGCCGCATCTTCAGAAAATGCGCGGTGATGAGCTCCCGGCATCCGTTCGGTCAAAAGTTCGCCTCTCAACGATGACGGCGGGAGCCAGTCGCCATCCGATTTTGCCTGCACTCAAGCCTTTTGTGCCCTATGGAAAGAGTGGAATTCACCTTAGCCCGCTTCTTCCGGGTATCGGAAGCATCGCTGATAAGTTTACGCTGATCAACTCGATGACAACCGATGCGGTCAATCATGCACCGGGTGTCACACTCTTTATGACCGGGTCCCAGATTCCGGGCCGGCCGAGTATGGGTTCATGGCTAGTCTATGGACTTGGAAAAATGACCGAGGACCTGCCAAGCTTTGTTGTGATGACATCTACGGATGTTGGCAAAACCTGTGGCCAGCTGTTTTTTGATTACTACTGGGGAAATGGGTTTCTCCCAAGTCAGCATCAGGGAACGCGTTTCCGCAGCGAAGGCGAGCCAGTCCTCTACCTCGATAATCCAAAGGGTGTTCCGCCTGAGCTCCGTAAGGCGATGCTTAGTGGTGTCCAGAGTGTCAATAAGGCGCATCTTGCAACGAAAGGTGACCCCGAAATTGCAAGCAGGATTAGCCAATACGAGACAGCGTTTAGGATGCAATCCAGTGTTCCAGATTTGCTAGCGATCGAAAAAGAGCCCCAGCATGTTATCGATCTTTATGGCAAGGATGTCCAGCGGCCTGGTTCTTTTGCGCGCAACTGCCTCCTTGCGAGGCGTCTTGTCGAGCGTGGAACACGTGTCGTCCAGTTAATGCACTCAGGTTGGGATCAGCACGGCAACCTGTCGACGCAGCTCGCCGAACAGTGTCGTGATACTGATCAGCCGGCGGCAGCCCTCGTAAAAGACCTTGAACAGCGCGGATTGCTTGATGACACAATCGTGCTTTGGATGTCTGAATTTGGTCGTACGGTTTTTGGCCAGGGTGACATCAATGCATCCAGTGGCTACGGTCGTGACCACCTAGGATCGGTGTATTCCGTGTGGGCGGCAGGTGGCGGGTTCAAGAAGGGGCTTGTTTACGGAAAATCGGATGATTTTGCTTACAACGTCGCGGAGAACCCGGTCCACGTGCACGACTTACAGGCGACGTTGTTGAATCAATTCGGGATTGACCATCGTCAGTTGACATATCGCTACCAAGGACGGGATTTCCGCCTGACCGATGTCTATGGAACGGTGATTAAGGACATCCTTTCCTGATAAACGAAAGCGAACGTGGTCACAACCGCGGAAACATTTGCGCTGAATGACAACGTTGTTGATGGCCACAGCTTCCACAGCAGTAGAGTCACCCCCTCTTCTAAAACAAAAAACGAGCACCTATCGACATATGCAAGAGGTGCTCGCTTCGTTTAAGAACTCTTTGGAAACTTTAGTTGCTGTACATCCCAAGCCAGCGGCTCGTGTATGCAGTAGGCTTGTTTCCACGCTGACCACGTCCCGTGATTTCAACAAGGCCATCCACAGCTTCCATAATCGCTTCCGCAAGATTTTCACAGAGTGCACGATCGGAGTTACTTGGACCATGAGCCTCGATGCTATAGACGATGCCGCCGCGGCGGCCGAGGGTCCTGCCATACTGATGTCCTGGTAGCTCGGTACCTGCAGGAAATGTATTGACCGTCACGGTTGCTCCCAGACCTTTTGAGCTAGACAGACTAGCAAAGTGATAACCGCGATCGCCAAGATGAAGCTGCCACATATCCGATGTAGACCCAGCCTGTGTCTCATCTTCCTGACCAACAGGCGTAATCCCGGGTAGGAACCCACGGTCGATAAGAGCATCCACCAAATGCTGGGGAGTCAAGAGCTCCGTCTGTAGTGTCCACACGGATGCCCTTGCAGTATTGCGGGCGGCTGTTTCATGTACCATTTCGTTCTCAATCCTATCGCCGCGCAGATACCGGCATACGCGTTCATTCTAGCCCCTATTCGCTTAGCCTGTAACCATACGCCTTAAATGCAGACATCCCTGCACCCGGCGGACCAGGTGAAGGGATGTGCGTTCAACCAACGATTATGCAAGCTTGCGGCGGCGAGCACGGACAACCAAGCCACCAAGACCGGATGCCAGCATTCCCATCGCTGCCCACTCGCCTGGCTCAGGTACTGCAGAGGAAGGTCCCTGACCGCTGACAGTGATGTTGAGGTAATCAACACCCTTTGGTGCAGCAGATGTACCGGTGAATTCCCAGGTACCTGTCAATGCATTGCTGTTTGGGGAGCCAGCGATGAAGGTGCGAAGCGGATCAAGCCAGAGGCCACCCGTATAGTCAACCGTTCCACTGTAGTTGAATGCCGGACCATCAATTCCAGCATAGGCGTAATCGTTCTGTAGAATCGTTGCAGTTCCTTCAAGGTAAACAATGCTCTTAGAAACGTTAGTAACCTGGAAAAGGTTGTCTAC
>CAIYBQ010000521.1 GCA_903924445.1 uncultured Armatimonadota bacterium
CATCCCGGCAAAACGAAGTGACTGCTTTTGGTGTGATAGATGAGAAGCTTGCGCAAATCGATTACTGGTTTATGAGCCCTGGGCATACGGTTTTCGCACCAAAGGCCAACTTGGTGATTGCTTGGCGAAACATCCCGGCTGGAGAAAAGGCCGGCGAGCCTGCGACAGATTCTGGACTGCAGTGGATGGCCCTCAACCGCACAGATCGCTGGACAACGATTTTGCGCAACCAGGTGTCTGTTGTCGGGGAGAAGATTGTTCTGCTCGGGTAAGCGAACCGTCTGACTGAGTGTCAGAACACCGATGGCCATGCTGTCTAAGACCGCCCAAAGACGATTCGGCTGAATGGCGTACCATGCAAAATCCGGATGAGTGGTAGGGTTACTGCATGGATGACATGTACCTCGAGGCCGGTCCGGTAACCCAGTTTGAGCATACGCATCCATCCATCAAAAACGTGGATGCTGAATTTGAGCAGAACCGTACGTCCGCTCAGATCTTAGCTGATTCTGTCGCAGCCGTTGTTGGTTCGTGGCCGTTCATCGCCATCCAGAGTTTTCTCCTGGTCATCTGGATTGCCGTGAACGTCGTGCTGGCGATGCAGCATTCGGACAAGGCGTGGGACCCATATCCGTTCATTTTGTTGAACCTTGCCTTGAGTTTTCAGGCGGCCTACACAGGTCCGATTGTGATGATGAGTCAGAACCGCCAGGCAGAAAAAGATCGTCGACAGGCAAACAGTGACTATGAGACAAATATCAGGGCTGAGGCGGAGATTCGCGTCATCATGGAGCACCTCAAGTACCAGGACAAAATCATCCATGAGCTGGTCAGCGAGCTGAAAATGCTCCGTGCATCACAGCACCACGGCACGGATGGTAGCCACACCAACCACGATCATCAGCTGTAGGACGAGCCCCTAACGCGGTGCGTTATCTACAGCCGGAGTGACAGCCTTCGGTCTGCGGCGCGGCGTTGTTCCACGCTTGACGTGCGTGGCGCAGTTGCGGCTGCAGGCTCTGCGGTGCGTTTCACCACCAATAATCAGCGCTTGACAGGTATCGCAGATGACGGCGTGTTCGAAGCAGTATGGGCATTCGGTCGGGATGGATGCCGGGTCGCCGCAGTGCGGGCAGCGGCCCCAGCGCTCGGTGGGTTTGAGGTCTGGCGTTACCGCGATGCGGTCATCGAAGACAAAGCACTCACCTTCGAAGACGCCGCCATCCGGGAACTCTTCGAAGTACTTCAGAATCCCGCCTTCGAGCTGCCAGACATTGCTGTAGCCACGCTCCTGCATCGCGAAGATCGCCTTCTCGCACCGGATGCCGCCCGTGCAATACATCAGGACTTTGGTGTCCTTATCCAGTGGGTTGTCATCCACATACTGTGGCCACTCAGTGAAGATCTCAAGGTTGGGGTCAACCGCGCCTTTGAACTTACCGATTTTGACCTCGTAGTCATTTCGCGTGTCGATAACAACAACATTCGGGTCACTCAGAATCGTTTCATGCCATTCATGTGCCGTTAGATGGTTGTTCCGTGTGGTGGTTGGGAACACACCAGGCATGTCTGCCGTGACGATTTCTGTCCGATGATCGACTTTGTAGCGCGGGAAGACGTAGTCATTGGCGGTCGCATCTTTGAAGATGACATCCCGGCCAAAGACGATTTCTCCGATGGCCGCCTTCCATGCATCCATGTTGTCGGGCGGCATGCAGAC
>CAIYBQ010000522.1 GCA_903924445.1 uncultured Armatimonadota bacterium
GATCTGGTACGAGTCCGAGTGGACTTGGAAGCTGAATCACTTGGATCCCTTTTGAAACGATGTGAATTTTTCCAGCGAACACTCGTTGTCGTGCTCTTACCTTGACGTTTTTTAGCCCCTTGAGCTGATAAAGCATCTCTCTTCCACTTAGATAGAGTTGGATATGGGATTCCCATTACATCAGCGACAAGGGGAACTTTCATATTTACAGGCGGAAGCAACAGATTCATAGCAATGCTATACATGTAGTTGGGATAGCTCATCTTGAATGTTTCCTAACGTACTTTATTTGATGGACCAATTCGCACCATCTTCCATCTGTTCGCTGGAAGATGGTTACTTCTGCCAGACCTTTACCCGCCATTCGCAACACCTTCGATTTGATTCATTCGGCTGATTGCGTGCAGATGTAATGGTGCGAATACACGCTGAACCGACTTTCATCCATCTTTTTTACGGATGACAAACTGTAAGACAACCTGACCAGTCCGCAATGTTACGACTTGAAAGTCGCTGATCCTACAGATCGAGGATAAATCTTTCTTCAACACTTGAACTGCCTTCGACGATTGAATCGAGGTATGCCTCTGCCATTTCATCTCCGCCAATCATATGATTTGCCATTAGATCCCCAAGTTGTTTGTAAGTTAGGTCTATAGGGTCGAAATGATGTTGAACAGTTACTTCCGTATAACTCCAAACGGTATATTTCTCACCGAAGCCGTCTATCAACTTAGTGAACCCGATGCAACTATTGTCTCCAAAGGTTACGTGAGAGACGTCCAACAGGTCATTACCAATCATTTTTGCAGCCTGACTTGCAACTTCTTCCGGTGACCAGTGTTGATCCACAAGAAAAGTATTCCGACTACGGATGCCATCTGTGTCAAGCGACACGAAAGTTGACCCCTTTACGACACTGAAAACTGACCCCCTTGTCGCATAACTATTGACCGCTATCTGCTGCCAGCTTGGCTGGCATGATTCCGCTTTTTCTCTTTGACTTCAGCCTGTAGCTTTCTCCTTTTATTGTTACGACATGGCTCTGGTGGAGCAGCCTGTCCAGTATTGCCGTTGCTACCACCGGGTCACCGAAGACATCTCCCCATTCGCCGAAGGCTCTGTTACTCGTTATCAATGTGGCTGACTTTCCGTAACGCTTGGAGACCAGCTGAAAAAACAAGTGAGCTGTGTTTAGGTCAAATGGCAGGTAACCAAGCTCATCGATAATCAGTAGTTTTGGCTTGGCGTAATACGTCAATCTCTGCTCAAGTTTGTTCTCAGAGTGTGCCTTTGCAAGGTTCGCAAGCAACCCAACGGCCGTCACAAACATCGTTGAATAGCCTCGGATAATGGCCTCTCTTCCAAGGGCAACAGCCAGGTGTGTTTTACCGACACCAGGAGGCCCGAGGAGAATGGCGTTATCGCCGGATGCTACCCAGCGACATAGTGCAAGGTCCCGAATTTGACCTGGATCAATGGATACCTGTTCCGCAAAGTCAAAGGTCTCCAGTGTCCTCACGTATGGGAAATGGGCGATTTGCATTCCCATCGTAATCCGCCGCTCAGCTCGCCGTTCCCGCTCGATGTCACAGAACAACGCCAATGCTTCTCGATGTGTCAGCTCTGCTGAGCCGCACATATCCAGCACTGATTCCAGGCGGTCATCCATCGCTGTCAACTTTAAGCTTTGCAGAATCTCCGAAAGGTTATCGGATGCCAAAATGGCCCGATGTTTGATTCCTGTAAGGCTCACCATGAACCTCCGCTAAAGATGTCGTATTCCTTTGGTGACCGATAAATCGGAGTAACAAGACCATTTGGTAACTGGATGACTGGTCGGGATGCCCGTCTCAGGATGCCATCCAGATGCTGCGGATTAGATGTCGTAACTCGGTGTCCGCTTGCTCGCTGGTGGAGTGCAATCTCTTTACCCCCACTCGATATCGAAACGGAGTCTTGAGAAACGATGATCTGGACCTGCTCACCGATATGCATCCAAGGAACAGAGTATCGGTTTTGGTCAACGCCGACATGTGCATCCTGATGTACCACACGTACCAAGTGCCGCTCAGTGTGAAACGGCGGTCTCTCTGGAAGGGTTCGGAGCGATGCTCGCTCAGTCCGGTCATACAAGTCAATGGGACGCTCATTTGTAGTTGAATGTCGATGGACATCGGAGACCTCACGCATCCACCAAGCGATATGCTCCTCCAGCGCATTCCAAGACGTAAAGGTATGTCCGGCAATGCAGTTGGACTTCACGTAGCCGACATTCCGCTCATCCTTGCCCTTGGTCCGAGCTCTGGCTGGCTGGCAGGCGATGACCGACAACGTCCAGTAGCACAGGAACTCTTCAAAAGTGGGATTCAGGCGAAAGTCGCCAGTGACCCGGTTGTGTCGATGCACCATCGATGTTGGATTATCAATCAACAGATGCCTTGGCATGCCCCCAAAGTGCTGTAAGGCACCTTCGATACCGGCAAACCAGCTACCCTGTCGTTCTCCGTCAAAGGCCCTTACATAACATCGACGGGAATAACCAAGCGTTGCAACAAAGAGAAAGACTTTTTGTGGGGCATCTCCAATCATAATTGTCTTGGTGCCAAAGTCAATCTGCAGCTGTTCACCGGGCGGCGTTTCAAATCGAACGGTTGCGAGAGCACTGGCCACCATTCGAGTACGTAACGGTTTTACGGCACGCTGGATTGTTCGGATGTGGACATCTAATCCATGTTGCCGCTTCAACTCCTGGCGGAGTACATCGCAGTTACCGTGATGCTTGATAAACTCCGCTTCAAGCCACGATTCAAGACCGCTCAACTGACCTCCTCGTGTTGTCCGCTTGTAAGGCTCCCAGCCTCCAGACCGTGAATAACGACGTACTGTGTTACGACTCACTTTGATCTCACGGGATATTTTCTTCATCCCAAGACCAAGATCCCGTAAACATAAAATCACCTGCGCAATATCGGCAGACACCATTGTGGAAACACCATGACCCTCCAGGGATTCATGAGCATCCAATACATTGATAAACACTTCAACCTCCTCCAACCAGAGGGGTCAA
>CAIYBQ010000523.1 GCA_903924445.1 uncultured Armatimonadota bacterium
ACAACAGCGGATGTGCCGAGGGAAAGCATCACTTGTCCGGGACCGACAACGCCGGCGCCGACTGCGCCTGCGGGTTGGTCTCCAGCGCCGCCGACGACGGGGATACCTTCGCGGAGTCCAGTTGTGGCTGCAGCTTCGGCGTTGATGTGCCCAGCGACTTCAGGCGATTCGATCAGTGGTGGGAAGAGTGCGAGGTCGATATCCAGTGCGGCAGCGAGTGGTTTGGACCACGTGCGGTTACGGACATCGAGGATGCCACTCCCGGATGCATCTGAGATTTCGCTGTGTTTATTCCCGGTGAGCAGGAAGCGGATGTAGTCCTTTGGCAAGAGGACTGTCGCAAGGCGTGCAAAGTTTTCGGGTTCGTGCTTGCGTAGCCAGAGGATTTTTGGGAGGGTGAAGGACGCGACGATGTTCTGTCCGAGGAGGTCGAAGAGACCCTTTTGACCGCCGGCGGCGGCGGTGATTTCCGCACATTCATCAGCTGTACGGGCATCACACCATAGGAGTGCGGGGCGGATGACGTTGTCAGAGGCATCGAGGAAGACAGAGCCGTGCATTTGTCCGGTGAGGCCAACGGCATCGATGGCAGCTGGCGAGATTCCGGCGGCTGCGCAGACGCCTTTGATGCTTTCGATGGCGGCGGGCCACCATTGTTGATCGGGGGATTGCTCGGCCCATTGTGGCTTTGGGGTGCTGAGGCTGTATTCCTGTGTGTTGGTGGCGAGGACGGTGCCTGTTTCGGAGAGCAGGATGGCTTTGGTGCCGCTGGTTCCGATATCGATTCCGAGATAAGTGGCCATTGGGGACTCCTGTGGCAGCGCCAATAGTTGGTGTGTTGCCTGTTGATGATTATTATGCGGCAGGGATGCCGGGTGTGTGTGGGTGGTGTGTGTGAATCGGTGAAGAGGTCAAGGGTTAGATTTCGGCTTTCGCGTGGCCTGTTGGTAGAAGAGGATTTGCTGTGCCCATCCGGCGTATTCACCAAAGCGGTCGTGAAAGGCATCCACGGCGAGCTGGTAGGTCTTCGGTGTCAATGAGAGCTCTGCGAGGTTTGGGACGAAGTGGTTACGTGCGATTTTCCAGATGTGTGTATCGACGGGGACGGCGTGGTGGTGTCCGAAGGCAAAGAGTGCGATGCAGTCGGCAATTTTCCGTCCACAGCCATCGATTTTGGTGAGGGTGTTGACGAGATCTGTATAGCTTAGCGCTGCAAGGGCATCGGGGGTGATGTCATTTGCATGGAAAAAGCGTGCGGCAGCGATGATCCGTGGTGCGCGGAAGCCAAAGCTGTAGGAGCGGAGCTGGGCATCGGTGACATCGAGGAGCTGCTCAATGGTTGGAAAGGCGTAGAGGTCATCTGTGATGTGCCTTCCGTGGTGTTTTGAGAGTGTGTTTAGCATTTGCGAGATGCGGCTGATGGGTGCGGCGGATGCGCAGAGAAAGGCGAAGATGCATTCGTGTGGTTCTTGTTTGGTGATGCGAATGCCAGGTTGATTTTTCCATGCATCGGCAAAAAGGGGCACATCGCACCACGCATTTGCTAGCACTGGGA
>CAIYBQ010000524.1 GCA_903924445.1 uncultured Armatimonadota bacterium
AGATGCCTCGCATAAAGGTAAAGCCAAAGTGTGGACGTGCATCCGGGATGGAAATCACGGCATGTGTCCGGCAGACGCGGAGCAGCTCATTCGTGCACTTTGTGAGCTCCGAAAAAGGCAGATGCTCGAGGACCTGGCAGCATAATGCGATATCGGCATACGCATCCGGGAGTAGGATGTTTTCCACGCCGCAGACAACATCCGGTTTGAGGGATGCATCAAAGTCAACGGTTGTCACATCGATGCCGCGCATCCGGAGCAGCTCTGCAACCACCTGACTGCCACATCCGACTTCGATCACGCTCTGGCCACCGAGCTCAGACACAAGGCTGACCTGCTCCACATAGCTGTAGAGACGCTCGCGCTGTTCGTACGTTGCGGCTTGGTAGTGAGCTGTATCCACCTGAACGGGCATGCCACCCGAAAGTGCTGATGTTGACATAGTCAATTACAGTGGCAACAAACATGCCACCGGGGCGACTACATCGTGCCCATCGTTCCACCCATGGTCTGCCCACCCATCGTCTGGCCCTTTGGCGCTTCGTCTTCCCACGCCGGGCGTGCCGCACACAGCGGATCAATTCCGCGAAGCATCATCCCCTGACCGCGGCTTTCGTGTGTCCGGATAGTCGGTGGGTCCGTCGGATCCCGCATTTGGATAAGCAAGGTTGTTCGGGCTTCATCGGATGTGTTGATGCCACTTCCATGGATGGTGAGGTAGGAGAAGAACAGCACATCTCCTGCATCTGCCGGGCACGGGGTTGCCGTTTCCACCGAATATTCATCCGGGTCGAGGTGCCAGCCTCCATCCCCGATGTGCGGTAACATTCCGAGCTTGTGTGACCCTGGAACCACACGGATACAGCCTTTCTCGATCGGAGCGGCATCAAAATGGATGATGGCTGCAATCATCGAGTGGTTGTCATGCGGGAAATATGGCGCATCCTGATGCATCGGGAACGGGGATCCCTTTTCCGCTGGCTTGATGAACATTTTGCTGTGATGGAGCTGGACATTCGGGCTGCCGATACAGTCTGCGGCGCAGCTCGTGACGCGGTCATCCAGAAGTAACTGGGCAAGCTTGGCGGACTGGAATTGCACATCGTGGCAGTGGCGAAGCTGTGTTACCCCGCGGGTTCCAGCGCTGCCCCAAGTGGGATCTTCAATACCGCGGATGTCTGCAAGACGGGTTGCCAGCGTGTGACACTCTTCACGGTAGCCCGCGGCTTCATCTGGGCTGAGGAGTCCCTTTACAAGCACATAGCCATTGGCATTGAAGAACTGTTTTTGGTCATCCGTCAACATTGTCGTAAACCTCACGTTACCCAGCTGGGAATTGGGACAGTTTAACGTGGAGTGTGGCGCGATTGCTTGTGTGTTTTCGCCCGAGATTATGCAAGGGGCCGCGGGCACCCATGTGTTGATCAATCAATAAAAAATTGTGATTAGCCCGGTCAAATTGTCCTTTTATAAGTAATTAACGTGAAAAGTCCAAAATCCGGCCATTAACGTACGTAAGAGAAGGATACTCTGGGTTTGCGATATCAGGGTGAAGCCACATAATGTGTCTGTCTATAATCTCGCACTACTGCCGTTACCCTATGCCTCAACGATTCCAGCGGAAACCACGCGTCCTACTTATTAGTCACTCCTGCCGCAAATCGGTGGAGGGGCATCCGCGCGCCGCTGCCCTACATGCCCTCGGAACCGTTGAATTAAAGGTCATCACACCCCGAACCTGGCGCTTCTACGGCAAGTGGACGGGTGTCGAACATCCACATCCATCGCTGTTCCAGATGACTGATCACGCTGTCGTCTTCCCCTGGCTTCCGGGAATCGGATCCCACATGCACACCTATGTGGGCCTGCGGCATATTCTGAATGGCTTTCAACCCGATGTCGTGGACATTTGGGAAGAGCCTTGGGCACTGGTGAGCGCGCATACAACTCAGCTCATCCGCAAGGAATTTCCTACAACGAAGATCTTGCTTGAGACAGAGCAAAACCTCTACAAAAAGTTGCCGCCGCCATTTTCCAATTTCTGGGATTATGCGTGCCGCGAAGCTGATTATCTGGTCGGGCGGAGTGAGGAAGCACTGGATGTTTCCAAGGCCTATGGCTACCGCGGGGAAGCAGCCGTGCTCCCTAATGGCGTAGATTCAACGCAGTTCCACCCGCGCAACCGTGGGATCAGCCGCGTCCGCTTCGGTATTCCGGATGAACGCTTTATCGTGGGTTACGCTGGGCGATTCGTTGAAGAAAAGGGTCTGATGGACCTTTTGAACGCCGTCGCTAAGTCTGAACAAAGAGTCCACTGTTGGCTGGTCGGTGGCGGTCCGCAAAAGGATGCCCTCGCAGCGCGTGCTGCTCAAAATGACCTTGTTGGGCGTGTGCATTTCCTCCCCAACCAAGACCATACTGCACTCGCGGAGATCATGAGTGCGTTCGATGTGTTTGCGCTTCCAAGCCGCACCGTTGGTAACTGGAAAGAGCAGTTCGGCCGCGTCATCGCGGAAGCCGGCGCTGCAGGCATCGCAGTGATTGGGTCTGATTCAGGCGCAATCCCCGATGTGATTGGAGATGCTGGGATTGTCTTTCCGGAAGGCGATGAAACGGCGATCGCGGATGCAATCCGCACGCTCCTCGAACAACCTGCGCTTCGCGCAGAATACGGTGCCAATGGCCGCCG
>CAIYBQ010000525.1 GCA_903924445.1 uncultured Armatimonadota bacterium
AGCTTGGCCATCCGGATCCGAGCCGCAAGGCAGCGGCGATTCGTGCTCTCCTTGATTACGAAGTAACGAGCAGCGACATCGCGACTGTGAAGACATTCGTCACCGAAGCTCAGTTCAATTCGGTCAATCTTGCAGCCATCAGCTTCCTTGATAAGCACGACAAGGCTGGAAGCAAATCCGTGTTCGAAAAGGTGTTGACCTTCAAGAATCGCAATCAGTCGATTGCGAATGCCGCGAAGAGGTCTCTCGGCAAGTAAGGTGATCAAACCAGTCCGCTGGGGCGTGCTTGGGTGCGCCCGCGTGTTTCAAAAACGGATGCTGCCAGCCTTTGCAGCATCCGAACATAACACGCTGACTGCGCTTGCAAGCCGGGATCACGATAAGGCTCAGTCTGTGGCCGCTGCGAATGGAATTCCGTACGCATTCGGCGACTACGATGCGCTTCTGGCATGTGCGGACATCGATGCCGTTTATATCCCGCTGCCAAATGACATCCATGCCGAGTACACCGAGCGCGCACTCCTTGCCGGGAAGCACGTGCTTTGTGACAAGCCTTTTACGCTGACCAGCGCGGATGCAAAACGCTGCGCGGCGCTTGCGGATGCCCGTGGTCTGCGGATGATGGAAGGCTTTATGTATCGCCATCATCCGCAGCATATGTTTGTGCAGGGGCTGTTGCTCCGTGGTGATATTGGTGTCCTTACCCGCATCGATTCGACATTTTGCTACACCGCGACGGTTGAGCATGCCGGAATTCGGTGGAATCCCGCACAGGGCGGCGGGGCGCTTTGGGATGTTGGTGTCTACGGCATTAACCTTGCCCGGATGTACATGGGGGAGCCACAGAGTGTCTACTCCCGCTTGGCGATGCACACGGAGACCGGGGTTGACATCCATAACACCGTGGTTTTGGACTACGCCGATGGACGTCACGCCATCTGCCACTCTGGCTTTGACCAGGCATTTTCCAGCACCGCGACGCTGACCGGGACGCTAGGTTCGATCACGCTTGAGCGGGCTTTTCAGGTTGGTGAGGCTGGCATCCGTGTCCGGTACCGCTCCAATGGTACTGATGATGTGCAAACCATGGAGTTTCCGTACATCAACCAGTGGCAGCGTGAGCTGGATGACTTTGCGCTCAGCGTGCGGATCCCAGAAACGCCATTGGTTGGCGGGGAAAATGGCGTTGCTCAGAGTGTAGTGATGGATGCTGTGATTCGCTCGGCACAGTCTGGCCGGCGGGAGGAGATTTAGCATGCCACTTCCTCCAGGTGTTGGCGAAGGGCTTTTGCTCGGCATCACGGTGCTCGTTGGAGCCTTTGTGATACTGCGTATCCGGCGCCGAAAAGCCTTTACCGCGGTGGTTAGTGCGGATCTTCCGCAGTGGCCAAGCACGCAGTCGATCACTGCGACGCTTCGTCGTCAGTGGCGCGATACGGCTCAGGACCTCCCGATGGTCGAGCTGAATGTTTTTGGGAAGTCGATCACCGCGTGTCCCGTTGACACCGCCGAGAATCTGGCCACGTATAGCACATCCACGGGGAAATCGATTGACATCGTGCTCTACGGACTTTGTACATTGTCCGAGGGCGGCATCCGGGCAGCGGAACACCTCATCCGCGACATCGATGTCGTCTCTCCCCCCGATAACTTTGTCTGCATCGTGTCCGTGCAAACCGCGGTGAACGATACCTTTGTGGTTGCGGAAACGCGCGGGGCCCGCGATGAGGCCTGGGGGCAGCTGCCTCTCAGGGTTTACCGGGCGATTGTCCTCCGCGGGACGCGCGGCGGTGATGTTACCGTTGACCTAGCTGTCCCGGCGGATGGCACGCCAACATGGCCTGGCGGGACATTTGTACATGGCAGCGTGCGCTGGTTCTGCCGCATCGCGAGTGTCTAATGGTCAGGATGATTTGAGGAGGGCGTCTGCGATGTCTTCCCATTCATCCTCAAGGGAGACTGTCGCCACGGGCTCCCCGGCTTTGCGGTACCAGTAAGCGGCATTCATGGCATCCCCTTCCTTACGGTGGAGGTAGGCGTGCACCCAAGAGCCTGCTTTTGAGTGGTCATCCAGAAGGAGGTCATGCGCTCCTGTCCAGCTTCCGCGTCGGTCGGCGCCGAGGGATTGGAGGGCGTTTGAGTAGTGATCCAACGTTGCTCCGGTGTCGCAGGCTTGTTTGAAGAGGGTGAGTGATGTCATTACTGGCCGTTTCAGGTTATGAATTGCTTTGTGCCTCATAATATACGATGAGGGAAATTGCATGATCCGACTCGACACGATTAAGGCTGTGTATGACCGTGATGTTCGCCCATTTGTTCGCGAGACACCGGTGTACCGAGGCCGTGGCATAGCTACATTTGCGGAGTGTAATGACCTCTATTTCAAAATGGAGAACCTCCAGCGAACAGGCTCGTTCAAGATTCGCGGTGGGTGTGCACGGGTGGCGATGCTCACCGATGCGGAGCGTAAGCGCGGTGTTGTCACGGCATCGGCGGGTAACCATGCGCAGGGGCTGGCCTTAGCGAGCAGCGAAGCCCGGGTTCCGTGCCGTGTGGTGATGCCACGGATGGCCAGTAATGCCAAGGTCGAGGCAACGCGTAGCTACGGTGCGGATGTTATTCTCGACGGTGAAAATTTTGATGAGGCTGTCGCTATCGCAAAGGGTATCGCCGAAGCGGAGGGGCGGGTTTTTGTGTCCGCGTACGATGACGATGGCATTATCACGGGACAGGGCTCCATCGGTGTCGAATTGCTGGAGCAGCTCCCGGATGTCGACACCGTCATCATCCCGATTGGTGGCGGCGGCCTTTTCGCGGGAGTGTCCTGCGCCCTCAAGGAGGCAAAGCCGGGTCTGCGTGTGATTGGTGTGCAGGCGGAAGGCGCGGATGCGGCAGCGCGTTCCTTCAAAGCGGGGCATCTCGTTCCACGCAAGCTGGCCGTAGACACAATCGCCGATGGCATCGCGATCAAAGCGCCAAGTGAGCGGACATTTAGGTATATCCAGCGCTACGCGGATGATGTTGTTACGGTCTCCGATGATGCGATTGCGCAGGCGATTTTGTTGCTTCTAACGCGGATGAAGGTGCTAGTAGAGCCAAGCGGCGCAGCCAGTTTGGCAGCACTTCTTGAGCACAAAGGACTTGGACAGGGACGTACGATTTGTCTGCTTTGTGGCGGCAATATGGACCTCAAGCTGCTGGCAGACATTATTGAGCGC
Organism: uncultured Armatimonadota bacterium; assembly: GCA_903924445.1. Classification (GTDB taxonomy): domain Bacteria; phylum Armatimonadota; class Armatimonadia; order Armatimonadales; family Armatimonadaceae; genus CAIRTT01. Next base: position 3,219 of record CAIYBQ010000525.1, read on the forward strand.
GGGATGATTCGGCAGGGCCGCTATCTCCACATCTTCACGGCGGTCAAGGATAAGCCCGGCGGGCTTGCAGGTCTGCTTGATGCCGTTGCATCCGTGGGGGGCAATATCATGAATGTCGAGCATAACCGGCTGGCATCCGATGTTCGCTACGGCGCAACGGGTGTCGAGCTCTTGGTTGAGACGCGTGGCGCTGAGCATGCGTCCACGATTACACGGTACTTGATTGAACAGGGTTACCCCGTGCGGCCGATTGACCATGTGGGGATTCAGTAGTTGTGAATGTTGACGTTGCTGTCTACTGGTCTCACCGCTGAGGAGAGTAGTTTTTATTTTTCTTTTGATGTGAACAGGCAGTGAGTCGACCATGTGGGGATTCAGTAACGAGCATCCCTTCCTACCAAACCTTAACACAACCAAATCGATAGCAACGCAGGTGAACTTATTCCAACCCTCCAGCGGTATACTCCGTAGGCCATGAAATGCGACAATGTGACGAGCGACCTGCTACAGCCCATCGTGGCTGCCGGCCGACCCGTGCACTTGCTCGCCCTCGGACAGACCGTTTTTTGGGATGAACCGACGAAAGCCGGTATCCTTGCCCGCATCAAAAACACCACCCCGGGCGTGACTGTCACCGTCGGTATCCACGATACCGACTACTTCGCAAAAGCATCCCAGCATCCAAAAATCGATGTATCCCAGCCCTATGCCATTCTTGGTCACGATGACTGGATGACCCGCGGGCTTTGGTCTGCCGCCGGTGAGCTTCACCGCCTCTTTGGCTCCGAGGATCCGCCACTCCTATCCGAACTTTCGGGTAAAGGCGGCGTGTCGATTCACGCTGTTCGGAGTACCGCAGCAAATTCAGATGCGACATTGTCAAGCCTTACGGCGGCCGATGGCTGGACGGGTATCGTCCAAACTGGATGGAAAAAGGTCACCGTCCGGGATGTTAAGCTCTCTGGAATCCTTCCCTACCTAATCGAGCAGCTGACGGCAACGCTTCAGGCAAGCGAGGCGTGTGTTGATGATGCATCCTCAGAGATACGCCTCCAGCTCATCGCGTGGGTTGAGGCATTCGCCGCTGCAAATCCCGGCGCAAAGCTTGCTGACCTCTATGCCGACATCCTCCCGAGACTCCACGCCCGCGTAAATGGCAGTCATGTGATTGACCACGTGACGCGAACCAGTGAGCTCCTTGCGATTTCAACCGACACCGCGGGTCTTCCGCGCTTCGCGCTCCTTGCGCTTTTCTTGCATCCTGAGACATTCCGCCAGGCTGCGGCTGCGTACGATGCGGCACTTGATGGCGCAGACATGTATCCGCTTTCTCAGTTTGGGGATGGTGCGACGCCATTTGATGTCTGTGTTCCGGGCAAGGGTCGCGGGACGTTGTTTGTCCATTCCGACCGGATTGAAATTGACTTTGATGTCCGTGAAACCATTTATGGCTCTGTTTGTAACACCCATCAGCTGGCCGAGATTCTAGAAGCAGCCGGATACGAAGACAGCTGTATTGTTGGGAAGGCCGTCGCGCTACTCCCGATGCTGGGTGCTGAATACACAATTGCTTTCCACGAGGGAGCAAGCGGTTACTCGCATTTGTCATCGAGGTTTGTCGCTAATATCCGTGCCGCGGGTCTCCCGCTGCCGGAGCAATACCCAATCATTCGCATCGGCTTGGATGCCTGGTCTGCTCTCAGCGCCGCGCCGCCGGTTACCTTCAAACTTCCCGCACCACTTGCGCAGGCTGTTGGCCGACCAAGCATTGATGCGGATGACATCGCGCTCTGCTGGAACAAAGCCCTTTCCTGGGAAACAGCAAGGCTTAGCGAGCTCAAGGTCATTCGCTCACCACGTGCACTTGCAAACCACCTAGCCGGTAGCGAAGGGCAACCTTGGTGTACGCATTACAAGCGCCTTACCGAAATCGATGAAGCAATCATGGCACACGCGGAGGCAACACAGCCAGAGCGGGATTCGATTGCGAAGATGCGCGGGGATCTACACACCTTGCGTCAGCAGCGGACACGGCTGGAAGCTGAAAAAGGTGCCGATTTCCGTGCGCGCGGCGGTGTGCTGGACACGGCGATTGTAGCCTTACGGGCATCCACATTTGATGTACCACTCGCCGCATTAGATACCAATATCCACGCTTTGCATTTGGCTCGCCGGGCTGCGCGTCGTGCGTTGCGGTTAGTCGAAAATTCTGCGGATGTCAAAGCGCTGCGCGCTGAGAGAGCACAATTGGTCGGGACGTTTGAGACCCGCCGGGCCGAGCTCGCAGCCAATGCGCTCCGTGTTATTCATGGCCTCCCGCACGCTGGCGCCCGCCCGAGCAGCTGGTGGTTCCCCCTTGTTGATCCAAGCGGTGCCTGGTACCGGAAAATGATTTCGGATGCCACACTGCGCCTCGAGGCGCTGGAGCCCTAACCCGGATGCCGCTTGACATCCCGTTTCACAAAATGCACGGCATCGGAAATGACTTTGTCGTTGTAGATGCCAGCGATTTCGCGCACATCCCATCGCAATCCCAGCCCGACAGAGTCCGGCAGCTCTGTGACCGCCACACTGGCATCGGTGCCGATGGTCTCCTGACCTACACCCCAAAACCCGATGGGTTGGATTTTTGTATCTTCAATGCGGATGGTTCCCGCGACACGATGTGTGGAAATGGCCTCCGCTGCGTTGTTTTGCTTCTTGCGGGAAGTGGACGCATACCGGTAAAGGGAATCGCGAGGACAGATTCTGGCGATGTCCGCTACACCTATCTTGGGGGAACGCAGGTCATGCTTCAGCTGCCTGCGCCTCAGGAGTTCCACGCGCCGATTACCCTTGGTGACAACACATTTTCCTGCATCAATACTGGCAGTCCGCATGCCGTCGTTTTGTTGCCTGAAAGTCATGGACCGAATCCAGTGACATTTGAAGCGGCCAGCTGTGATTTGGAAAACCATGATGACTTCCCGGATGGCATCAGTACGAACTGGGTCTGGCGCGATGATGCCGGTGAGTTCCACTTACGGACATGGGAGCGCGGCGTTGGGGAAACCCTTGCCTGCGGAACGGGCACATGTGCCGCTGGGATTGCCATTATCAATGCATTTCCAGATGAAAACACGGTTGAACTCACATCCGAAGGTGGCACCTTAACCGTCACCTGGGGTGGACACCCTGAGGATGCTATCTATTTGTCCGGGCCTGCCACACATGTGATGCAGGGTGTCGTCACGTTATAAGCCATCGTCTATTGGTTCCGTTCGGAGTATGATGGACCATGAACACCATCGCTAAGTCGCTTGCTGGCATCGTTGCCGCGTCGCTGCTTTCGGTCTCTGTTACCGGACCTGTTGTTGCGCAAACCACGGCGCCGCGTCCAATCAACAAGGGAGCTGCATCCAAGCCGACAAAGCCGGCGGTATCCAAGACGGATGATGTTGCAGATTCGATTCTGAATGACATCGCCAATCGCCTCTGGGAGCAGGGCGACAAGTACTGGCACGATGGCGACTACCAGCGCGTCGTTGGCCTCGGGCGAATCATCATCGAAATTGACCCCAATGATGAAGAAGTTGTCGACTCGATGGCTTGGCTGTTATGGTCGATGGGCGACGTCAAAGGCGCCGATGAGCTCCTGAAATACGCGATCAGCAAAGCGCCGACGCAAGGGATGCTTTATGCAAACTTCGGTGGGCATTTGTACCGGACGAAGCGCTACGAGGATGCTGCAAAGTACCTCGAGCAGGGCATCAAGGTCGGCGGTGTGACAAGCGCAGCCTACTCATTTCTTGGGCATTCCTACTCGCGTCTTGGAAAGCTCAAGGAAGCCGTTGAGACGTGGAAGGAATGCGTC
>CAIYBQ010000526.1 GCA_903924445.1 uncultured Armatimonadota bacterium
GCATCCAATGTGTAAAACGAGTTTACGTTGTAGCCGGCGACCTCAACTGCAATGACGTTTACACCTGCTGTGCACTTACGTGAGAGGTCCCAATCATCGATGCGGTGAAAACCATGTGGGCCACGGCTTGGTCCGTGTCCTATAAATTTTCCATTGAGAAAGACGCGATAGCGGGTCATCCCGGCAATCCGCAGGCGTAACCGGCCGCTGGTTTGAAGCTTTGCTAATCTAAACTCAGCCGTCGTTGCAACAATGATGTTCTGTTCATCCTGCTGATTTTGTAGCCAGATTGGCTGCGCCGCTTTAAACATCGTTTAGTTATCCTCAAATTGCCGTCTCAGCACAGGACGGTACTCTGTCGGGACCAGCCCTTCCGTCACGTCTGGTACAGAAAGAACGCCATCGATGGGCAATATACAAGCCTGCAATCCATCCGGGAGATTCTCGTAGCCGCTGCGTAAGAACTGTGCGGCGTTGACTTCTGCCGTTGTGACTCCGCTGATTCGGGATGCCAACAACACTGTGTGGATTGCTGCGATGTTTGGACTAGTCAGGTCCATCACAGTATTCTTCCAACCTCGGGCATGTCCCCACGCAGCACCCAGAAGCGCAAGCGTCTGTCCACGACAGGACTTTATGGCAAGGCCATTCCATCCACATGTGCTTGCGTGCTTGATGTCATCCAGCTGGGTAAACGTTTCATCAACCAGAAGTGGCGTATCAGCAGCGATTTCAGACCATAGCCGTCTGTCTGCACTGTCTGGAGACATTGATGGCTGTTCAATCGCCGATACGCAAACGGCAACGTCGGGTGCGTCCTGCCGAAGCATTGACAGGAATTCAGCCAACTTGTTCGCAGATTCGTAGCAACCGTTTGCATCTAATGTGATGTCAATAAACCCATCGGTTGCTGGCATGGCCTTGCACACAGCGATCACATGGCTTACATCCGATTCGATGTCGCCAGAGCCAATCTTGATTTTTAGGCGTCTGATGTTGTGCGATGTACAGTAATCCCTGACGAGCTCTGGAGAGGTCTTGATTCCAACAACCATTTGTGCATCAACAAATGTTTTGGGCGGATGCAGCATGCTGTCGATCGCGGATGCGGCTCCAAAGCCAGGGAAGGTTGCATCAAATGGTGAGGTTCCGTGCTGGGCAAACAGCTCAAACGATGAGCATCCGGCTAAGCAGCCAGCGGCATCGTGGATTGCATTATCGAGTGGTGCACAGCAGACTCTACGTGCAAGCGGGGGGAAGGATTCAAGCAGCTGGTCAGAAAGGGAGATAACAGTGTGTCCCAATCCAAGGAGTGAATCACTCGGCTGTTGCTGTGCCACTTGTTGTGCAATGGTCTCGCAGGCCTTGCGTAATGCCAAGTCCTTGTCTGTATCGGTTGCCTCTGGCCAGCACCAGATATGCGAGAGGAGAACCGTTCCAAAGCCTTGTCGCGTAATTGTTCCGTTAGTGAGCGTTACTTGGCAGGTCGCTTCGGTAATCGTGTCAATGGTGCCTTTTCCGATAACCAGTGGCGGAGAGAGTTCGTGGTGCTGGAAGACAAATTTGGCATCCAAAATACGGAGCAGCCCATTATCCGGTGCTGGCAAGGTAATTCCTCAAATGTGACACTTTTTCAAGTGCGTGGATAATCTCATCAATTCCGCTGGCATCGGCCATTAATTCGGTCATCGGTAGCCAGGCTCCGACCCGATGTGCAACCAGATCACTAACAGGACATTTTGCGCGATTTGCTTCCACCGATTTTGTATAGCCATTCGACGCACCCGAATACGGACCGAAGTCACCTGTCGTAAACGCATCGTGTTCGTACACCAATGTCGCATAGCCTGGCCCGCAGGATATCCCTTCGGCCCTTAGGGCTCCGAGAACGGTATCTCTTGGAACGCCGAAGAATGTGTCATCAATGCTGAAGCAGTAAAGATGGTACGCGTTTAGCGTTTCACCATCACGATCGGGGAGCGGAGCAAACCCTGGGATGCCACTCAGTGCCGCATTCAGTCGCTTTCCATTCTCAAATCGATGCACTGTCTGCACATCTAAGCGCTGGAGCTGACAACCGACGATTGCAGCTTGAAATTCTGTCATCCGGTAGTTCCCACCGAGCACCGCATGCCTATAGCGACTCGGATCTCCAGGAATACGACCGTTGTTTTGCAGCGCAGAGAGGCGTGCATAGAGTGCGGTGTCATTTGTGGTGATAATCCCACCTTCACCACAGTTGAGGTTTTTGGATGCCTGTAACGAAAAGCATCCAATCGTCCCGAGTGCGCCAATCTGTTTGTTACGCCAAGTGCTCAAGTGCGCATGGCTTGCATCCTCAATTATGGCTAGTCCGTGTTTCTCCGCAACAGCACCCAGAGCATCCATATCTGCCGGAACGCCGCCAAGGTGAACAGGCATGATTGCGATAGTCCGCTCGGTGATGACACTCTCGACGGAACGCGCATCGAGGCACAGACTGGAGCGCTCGATGTCTGCAAAAACAGGCACGCAGTTTGCCTCTACGATTGCCATTGCTGTTGCAATAAATGTGTATGCCGGACAGATTATCTCGGCGCCTGCGGGTGGATTCAATGCGAGAATCGCCAAGCGTAGAGCCGTTTGCCCAGAGTTCACGGCAAGCGCATGTTTACACGTCGTGAGCTTGGCGAATTCGGCTTCAACCTTTTGCGTGACATCCCCGCCAAGGCGTCCCCATTCTCCGCTGGAAACTACCGAGATAAGGGCATCTTTCTCTAAGTCATCGAAGATTGGCCATTCAGGCGATGCACTTGTACGCGCGGCAGGTCCGCCAAGCACTGCGAGTTGTTCCATATTAGGAATTCCTTATGTCAATAGCGATGCGACAACCTGGCCATGGACATCCGTTAGGCGATAGTCGCGTCCTGCAAATCGGTATGTAAGACGCTTATGGTCTATTCCGAGGCAATGCAGAATCGTCGCTTGAATATCGTGGACATGAACGGGATCTTTGACCACATTGAAGCCAAGGTCATCCGTTTCGCCAAAGGTGAAGCCTTGCTTGAAGCCTCCGCCGGCAAACCACATTGAGTATGCCGCGGGATGGTGATCACGCCCTTGCGAGCGTCCCAGTGCTTTGTTGGATTCAACCATAGGGGTTCGTCCAAACTCGCCGCCCCAAATGACAATCGTGTCATCCAGGAGTCCCCGTTGTTTGAGGTCCGTGACGAGCGCAGCGCTTGCCTTGTCTGTTGCGCGTGCATTGCCTGTGATGTTTCCTACGACATCACTGTGGGCATCCCAGCCTTCGTGGTAGATGTTGATGAAGCGAACGCCGCGCTCGACCATTCTGCGTGCAAGCAAACATGCCCGCGCAAACGATGGCACTTTGGGGTCGGCTCCGTACATCTCAAGGGTTTCTTTGGACTCTTTTGACAAGTCCATGACGTCTGGGGCCTCTGTTTGCATCCGGTACGCAAGCTCGTAACTTGAAATTCTTGCATCGATGGCAGGATCCAGCTCCGTACGTTGTCGCTGTGCATTCA
>CAIYBQ010000527.1 GCA_903924445.1 uncultured Armatimonadota bacterium
GACCAGTCACAAGGATCAGTCCGCGGGTTACGTGGGTGAGCTTTTCAACGACGGCCGGAAGGTTGAGGTCGGCTAGGGTTGGGATTTTGGTAGGGATGGTTCGGAATGCAGCAGCAACCGTTCCTTTGTCACGGAAGACGTTTACGCGGAAACGGGATGTTCGTCCGAGTGCATATGAGAAGTCAAGTTCAAACGAAGATTCGAACTTTTGAATCTGTTCATCGGTGAGGATGTCATAGACGATTCTCTGTGATGTTTGCGGCGTAAATGCTTCATACGGTGCCATCAGGAGCTTACCGTCTACACGCAATATAGGAGGTAAGCCAACAGCGATATGCAGGTCGGACGAGCCCTTTGTGTCGTGGACAAGGTGGAGAAGCTCATCGATGTGTGCATCTTCCAGTGAGCGGAGTCTCCCTCCGCCACCTTCCATCCGTGCGGGTTGTGGTGTATCTGTGGGTCCAGAAACTGACATAGCTTTACTTGCCTCCGTCTAGAAAAGGGCCCGCACTGGGCGGGCCCGAAAAGAGAAACTACAGGTTTTAGTGGCCTGCAGTAAAGACCACGCGCGCGACTTCCTTGGGCGTCGTTGCTCCCATCAGAATCTTATCGAGGCCATCCTCACGCATTTCTCTATAGCCATTGCGCGTTGCTGCCTCCTTCAGATCCACGATCGTCGCACGGCGAACAACGAGCTCTGAACACTCATCGTTCATCGTCATCAGCTCGTGAACACCAGAGCGTCCCTTGAAGCCCGTTCCACCGCAGACATCACAGCCACGTCCACGCTTGAGCGTAATCGGTTTGTTTGGGTCTGTCTGGTCATAGCGGAACGATGCAAGTGTTGCTGCAATCTCTGAGTATTCTTCCGTGCAGTTCGAACAGTTGGTACGACAAAGACGTTGAGCGAGAATTCCAATCAGCGTTGCTGAGATAAGGAAGGGTTCCACACCCATGTCCGCAAGACGGAGAGTTGCCGATGGCGCATCGTTGGTGTGAAGCGTAGAGAGAACTAAGTGGCCCGTAAGTGCCGATTCAATCGCGATATCAGCGGTTTCAAGGTCACGCATTTCTCCTACCATGATGATGTCCGGGTCTTGGCGGAGGAAGCAGCGGAGTGCACTCCCAAAGTTCAAACCAGCCTTTTTGTTGATCTGAACCTGCGTGACTCCAGTGAGCTCGTACTCAACCGGGTCTTCAACCGTAACGATGTTCACATCAGCGACGTTTAGCTTATTCAAAATGGAATACAGCGTGGTTGTCTTGCCAGAACCGGTTGGTCCCGTAACAACGAACATTCCGTTTGGCTGGGAAACCAGCGATTCAATCGTCGCCTGAATATGGTTTTGGAAGCCAAGGCGCCCAAGACCAATCTGCGTAGACGATTTGTCTAGAATACGCATAACGATCTTTTCACCGTAAAGCGATGGGAGACACGAGACACGCATGTCGTAGTCTTTGTTCGCATGCCGAATCGCGATACGACCATCCTGAGGGACACGTCGCTCAGCGATGTTCATTTCGGCCATAATTTTACAACGCGCAATCACAGGTGGTTGCAGCATTTTGGGGACCGGCATAATCTCGCGAAGAACACCGTCGATGCGATATCTAACACGCACGTTTCGGCGGTTTGGCTCGATGTGGATATCTGATGCACCTGTATCGATGGCCTGAACTAGGATTGCATTGACGAGGCGGACAACAGGAGCCTTGTCGGCATCCTCTTCACCCGAGCCGTCATCTTCAGCAACAGCGTTTCGTCCAACGGATGCCTCTGACATCAGTCCCTGGAGGGAGCTGAGGTTTAGCGCTTCCATGCCCTTACCACCACCGGATGTCACTCCAGAGGTAGAAACAGCGGTGGTACTTACAGCAGAGACAGAGCCTGCGTAGTTGGATTTGATCGCAGCTGCGATGTCGCCCGGGGCGGCAGCGACTGCACGGACATTGAGTTTGGATGCGACACGAATGTCATCCACGGCGACAATGTTCCGTGGATCCACCATCGCAACATAAAGAACATTCTCTTGCTTGCGCACTGGGATGGCATTGTGTTTCTCAACGACAGCCTGAGGCACGACGTTAAGCGCAGATGACTCCGGCTTGTGCTTGTTGAGGTCGACGAATGGTAGACCCTCGGATGTTGCCCAGGCCGCGTATATATCTGTTTCGACAGCGAAACCTTTGTCTGTCAAAAACTTACGAACGTCACCACCTGCGGCACGGGCCTGCTCTGCTTGCTCAGCAGTAATCAGACGCTTCTCCAACAGGATGTCGACAACCGACTTCTTCGCCGTCATTGCCATACGTGCATATCCCTCTTCTGGGCCATCGGTTCAAACCGCAAGGCCAGTGCACAATGCCGCTAACCACACAAATGAAACCCCTCACCTGACATCCAGAGGCTACCCAAAGGCGCAGGCGGTGCAATCTCACAGTCTGATACATCCAAAGTATAGCACGGGGCAGAATTTAGGTGCAAATAACAGGCTTCCAAATTCGTGACTTCTACCATCGGAATATTCCCTCGACAGGAACGCCTCCCGGATGAAAAACGAATATCAAGCGGGTAATATACGGATGAAATCAATCGGTGATTACAACAGTCGGTGATTCAGGTGGGTTTCGCGAAGGACTCGGGCAATGTTTACCTTTACCAAGAAAGCAGATTACGCACTCCTTGCGCTGTCATTTCTGGCATCCAAGCCGGAAGGTGAGCGCATAGGTCCAGCCCGTATCGCAGCGTATTACGAGATCCCAGTTGAAATGCTAGCAAAGGTGATGCAGACGCTTGCGAAAGCTGGCCTCGTAGATGGAATGGCCGGGCCAACCGGCGGGTATCGCCTCATCCGCGAGCCTATCAACATTTCAGTACGCGCCGTCGTCGAAGCCGTGGATGGCCCTCTTGCAATCGCGCAGTGCTGGGAAACCAGTGGCGGATGTCCGCAGGCCTCCAAATGCCACCTCCGTGGACCCCTCGCACGCATTCAAAGCGAGCTAGCACGGCTGCTTGCTGAGACATCGCTGGCCGATGTGATGCGTACCGACTACAACCACCTCGGCGATCGCTATGCCGATTCAACAATGCTAAGCCTCGCTCCCGTGGCGGCAACGAATTCTAAACCATGAAAGCAAACCAATGAGCGTAACTCTGCCCATCTACCTTGATAACAATGCAACCACACGGACCGATCCTCGTGTTGTGGATGCCATTATTCCGTTTTTTAGCAATGTTTACGGAAATTCAGCATCTAAGTCGCATCCATTTGGATGGGCTGCTGAAGAGGCTGTTGACAAAGCGCGTGCGCAGGTCGCATCCCTGATCGGTGCCGATCCACGTGAAATAGTGTTCACTAGCGGCGCCACCGAGTCAAACAACCTGGCCATCAAGGGCATCGCAGAAATGTATGCCGAAAAAGGTGATCACATCATCACCGTCGTCACGGAACACAAGGCTGTCCTCGATACATGCAAGCACCTCGAGTCCACCGGCAAGTCCGTCACGTACCTTGAAGTGGATGACAATGGTTTGATCTGCCTCGATGAGCTGAAGGCAGCAATCACGGACAAGACAATCCTGATCTCCGTGATGGCGGCCAACAACGAGATTGGTGTTCTCC
>CAIYBQ010000528.1 GCA_903924445.1 uncultured Armatimonadota bacterium
CGCTGGTCCACCAAGGCTGTCGAGTGCATCCTCGAGACGCATGTTCGTACAGGTGAACAGCGGCGTGTCCTGCAGCGTGTAGAGGCTGGATTCGGTCTCGCGCAGCTCCTGGACCAAGTCGAGGAAGTCGCTTGGTTCATCCGTTTCGAAGGCAACGATGAACTCATAGTCATCGATGCCAAAGCTGTAGGTCGTGTTCAAGCGGATCGATGGATATTTGCGTCCCACTTCGATGTGCTCATCCATGATGCCTTGGCGGGCGTGGTGCGAGAGCTTGTACCAAGGGCGTGTCTTGATGAATGGGTAGACGAAGAGGTACTTGGCTTCACTTGGGTCGATGACAAGGCGCTCTTCCTCTTCGGTTGCATCCTCGACGCCGCGAATTTCGTAAACAGACCGCTTCGTTTGGGAGAAGAAGGAATAGGCGATGTTCAGGTAGCCGCCCATACGGGTCTTGGCGATGGCGGTGGACATTTCCGTGAAGGCATCCGGTGTCTCCGCGATCTGCCAAAGCAAGAGCTCGGAGTCCGCACGCGTGCCCATCAGGCTGTAGGGGCGCATCAGCATCCGGCGGTTGAACGACCGAATGACATCTGCGAGCTCTAGCTTCTGCTCTGCCTGCTCCTCTGCCGGGAGACGTCTCCAGACGGGATCGACCTTATAGAAGGCAAATCGCACGTATTGACGGCGCGCCAGCATCTTGTTACGCTCCTGCTGTGCGGCGGTTGGTGGCTGAGGCGCTGTTGGCTGTGATGATTTCGGTCTCATTGGGCTACTGTCATTCCTGTATGCGGTGCCAATATACTTGACACTCTGCCGCGGCATCCGTACAAATTACAATACCGGATGAATACTGGTATTCATACGGGCATAGTGCCGGCGAATTGTCATGTCATTACTAGCACGATGTGTGCCGGGCGTGTTGACAGCCATCAGAAGATAGAAACTCTACATGATTGGATAGGTTCCCAATTTGAAGCTGTGGTCATGCGGTTCATGCACATCAAGTTTAATGCAGTCATGGTCGATGTTGCTTGCTGATTGCACATACTTACTACGATGCATATTTTAGTGATGTAAATGAAAAGCCTTTCTGGCTAGATCTTAGGGTGGTTCCTCCGAGCGACAGTGGTTGCTCCTCGCGCTGTGCGCAGATATGCGGCTCACGTCACAGAAGAGAAAAAATGAAAAAAACCACCCGGAGGGAAGACCACCGGGCGGTTACATACTTCGATACGACGACGCTTAGCGCGCTGTGCGAATCTTCTCGAGCAGCTTCTTTGTGGCTTTGATGCCATCTGGCTCGCTGAGCTTACTTCCTTCGTACTCGATGCCTACGAAGCCGGTGTAGCCAGCATCACCGACAATCTTCATCATCTTGTAGTAGTCGGTATGTGTCTCATCGCCCTTGTCATCAAAGTCATGACTCTTCGCGCTGACACCCTTGGCAAATGCCATCATTTCTGTGACGCCAAGGTAGCGGTCATATTCCTGGTTGTTGCCGAGGCGGAAGTTGCCAAAGTCTGGAAGCGTACCGCAACGCTTGTTGCCGACCTTCTTCATCACTTCTGTCAGCCACTTGCCGTTGCTTGACAGGCCACCATGGTTCTCAACGATGATGTTGATCTTCATCTTGGAGCCGTATTCGGTCAGGCGTGCAAGGCCATCGGCTGCGAGGTCGCGCTGTTGTTCCCACGTACCTGTGCTGTAAGCGTTGACACGGATGGAATGGCATCCAAGGAACTTTGCTGCATCCACCCACTTGTAGTGGTTCTCAACCGCTTGCTTGCGCTTGGTTTCATCCGGGTTTCCAAGCTCGCCTTCGCCATCACACATGATGAGGACATTGGTGAGACCGTAATCCGATGAGCGCTTCTTCAGCTCCTTGAGATAGGTCTGGTCGGTGGCTTTGTCTTTCCAGAACTGGTTGACATACTCCAGGCCTTCACAGCCATATTCCTCGCGCGCAACGCGTGCAAAGTCAAGATTGTCCATCTTCTTTTCGAAGAGGGCTTTGTGAAGTGACCATTCGGCCAGCGAAATCTTGAACTTCTGGGCAGGTGCTGCCATCAGCTTAGGGGCAGCTGCAGCGCTTGCGGTGAGTGCAAGAGTTGATGTGATGAAACGGCGTCGATCCATTTTTGAAGTCCTTTACTTTGACACAGAGAGTTTGCGTAATCAGTTCTGTGCCTTACGATTCAGCTTTCTGACGAACACGACAACTTTGTCAGGATGGTCACTAAAGATACCATCTGCACCGACATCCACAAACACTGCCTGAAGCAGTTCATCGAACGTCTTGGAAAACGTTGGGAGTGCATCGTAGCGGGCGGTGTACGGATGCACCTGAAGGCCTCGCGCTTTTGCATTCTTGGCGATGGCGTTTATTTTAAGTTTTCCATCTACGACTCCTTCGATTAATTGATTAATCCAGGGGCCAATGCCATCGGCGACCTTTGCGATTTCATCCAGTCCGGAGGGCTGCAGGAGCTTGTCGTAATCCGTAGAGCTCTCTTTATCTGCGTTGGGTGTTGTCAACTGGATAAGAAGGCCATTCCATCCAAGCTCATTTCGGAGCCGCTTAGTCTCGGCAAAGTCGAAGCACTGAACATAGCACTTGTCAGCCTTGGTTTTATAGCCGTATTTCCATAGCACATCAATGACGGCTTTGCTGATGTCGCGGCCTTCACTGCGATGCCACTCTGGGTTTTTGATCTCAGGGTAAATGCCGATGTTTTTGCCGGTACTTTTGTTGAGTCCCTGAATGAGCTCAATCTCCTCAGCAAGAGTTGGAATCGTAAAGCCTGGGATGCCTATGGGAAAACGATTCGGGAAGACAGCCTTCCCGGTGGTCGGATCAAAGCGCTCGGATATGGCAAGTGTCTTTAGTTCTGCAAGTGTGAAGTCGATAGCGTAAAAGCGGCCATCCTTGCGCTTGCGGGTTGGATACTTAGTTGCGACATCGGAAATCGTATCGATGTACGTGTCATGCACGACGATTGGGATGTTGTCCTTTGACAGGACACAGTCTGGCTCGATGAAATCCGCGCCCATTTGATAAGCCATCGCGATAGCAGGAAGAGTGTGCTCAGGGAGGTAGGCGCTGGCACCCCGGTGTGCGATGACAATCTGTCGCTTTGGTGTCTGAGGTTTTCCCTGGTTTTGAACCGGGGTGTGGGAGAAGAGTGCGGTTATCCCGAGTGCTGCGAGGAGGGTGTTCATAATGAGGTTGCTTTCCCTTTCAAAGTCAAGGAACTTAAGAATAAGGTGAGGATGCAGCAGACTGCCATCACAGAGAAGACACCATTCCAGCCAATTTTGTCAGCGATGGCTCCAAGGCCGGTTCCGGCGATTGATGTACCGAAGATGCAACCAACAAAGCCGTTAAAGCCTGATGCGGTGGTGACTGCTTCATTCGGGACGAGGTCAAGAGCGTGGAGTCCATAGGTACATATTGTAAAGAACGACCCTAATGAGGATGACCCGCGTGGAGACCTCCCGTTCGTGTTCAGGGGTGTAGCCATCCGGGATGTCACTCCGATGCAAAACTACAGGTGGGGGCCCCCAGGATTGCGGAGTATCTCGAATCAGAAACAGTGAAGCGATAGCAATGACGATTGTGACTGCGGAATTCGCATTGAACTTGGCGCATCACATATGGATGTGGTGGACACCGACGAGAGCGATTTGTGGTGCAAGTCCGCCACCGATCCGTCACCGACAATGTGTTTGACATTCCAGTAGCTGACGGCGCGTTCATGTCCCTTCTGGCTAACCCAGTGCGTGAGGGGCTTTGCGCTGGGCGGGCAGCACATCCCTTGAATTCAACCATTGAGTGCATAAAGAATGTTGAGGGGCAGCGCGGTTTGGAGCGATTGGAGACGGTGCCCATGAAGAACTTGAATACTCCAAAGGTGAGGGGCAGTCAGGTCATCGGGAGCCCGAAGTCAGCCTTTGCGTACTGCGGGTAGGCATCCATGATGTCAGGGATGGCAAGGGAAAAGTTTTTCCGGATGAGATAGGAAGATGCGTAGCCTACGAAGTTGCCGGCAAAGACTTAAAGTCGAAGGCGTTTTTAATCAGAAGTAACACGTTAAGGAGCCACGGGCGCGGGGTGTGATGTGGACAGAAGAATACCTAGCATCGTCAAGTTTGTTAGGGCCATATCGGGCGCTTTCCTGCATCCGACCGGATATCAAAGCGGTGTCCTATGTACAGGATGTTGTTTGTATCGCAGTAGTGCTCGAGGGTTGTAAACCACTCCGGGGCGGATGGTCGACGGTGGGGGCCAGCTTCAGGAGCGGCAAAGCAGATGTCAATGCCATCGCGTGGCAGTGTGGAGATCGGACCCAGCAGCGGCTCGCAGTTTACAAACGTAACGAACCTTTCTTGTACGGAATGGAGATACTCAGCTCTCCACGCGTATTCATCGGATTCGACAGTGACTCCGACACAAAGATTACGATGCTGCGGTCGATCAGCGAGTATGAAATGCATGCGTTCCGGGCGTTTGGTGAGGATGAAGTAGATGTGTTGTGGATGCTCGTAAATTGCATCTAGCACAGCGTTGATCTGTGTCTCCGAAAAGTGGTCATGGAACAGATCACTCATCGCATCGACAAAGATCCTGCGCGGGTGCCGATAGCTTGCTATGTCTAGTAGGCGAGCATCATGGAAGATCGGCAAGAACCCATTGCTGTAGGTAGGAATCCCGCGTCGCATCAGAAAGAGGGACGTTGTTTCCGCATAGCAATAGCGGCAGGCATCCGAGACTTTCGTACAGCCGGTGGTTGGGTTCCAAGGGGTCCACTTGGCCGTAGATGTCAAGATTTGATGGATGTACGTTTGTTTCAGCATTCTACTAAATCACTAATGCGATTTCGATAGATTAAGTTCTTGTGAAAATACCTATATTTTTGCTTGCATGTGTTCTTCTGTGGCTGTATTCTTCTCCTTGCGTCCGATGCCCAAGTGCCTCGGAAGCGGATTGAAGCCTAGTCTTCTAGCAGTTTTTTACATACAAGATAGTGTGCATCCATTGTCAGAATCCACGTTCTTTGAGGATCAATGATGGTGGTTATGCCTAGTAACTTTTTAGCAGATGTTTTGATTTTATC
>CAIYBQ010000529.1 GCA_903924445.1 uncultured Armatimonadota bacterium
CGGTATGAGAAATCGCTTTTTCATGATAACCAGATACTTAATTTCCAGAATTTGAGTAAGTTCTCAGGAAGAGCTTGATGTCGCTTACGGAGTTGATGAAGCGGTTGAGGCCATCCTGCTCATTGTTGAGCAGGGAATAGGCGGGGATCACGAGTTTCCAATTCGTATTCCATGCACTGCGCCCGATGAGGCGGGAGTTGGTGAACTCAGCCGGCATCGTGCTGTAGAAGTAGGCGGGATCATCCACGGCACGGAAGGCTTGGTGTTTCCGCGTGATCCAGAGTTTTTCGTTCAATGTCCCGCTGGCAGTGAAGATTTGGCCTCCGGCGAATGCAGCAGCGCCCATATTTTTCGGAAGGGGAAGCGCTTGGTCGCGCACGGCCCAAGAACGAAGCGTGTTTTGGTCGCCGAGGGCGGGAACACGCATCATGTCCACACCAGCGGGAATGAGATAAACATATGGTGTCGCACTGATCGCATTGGGATTCGAGCTGGCGGGCCCGCTTGTGCCCGGTGTGCCGACTGCAAACGGATCCATGCCGATGTAGCCTTTAAAGATAACGCCGGAGGAGAAAATCTTTGTGGCAAAGGTCGATTGACTGAAAGCGTGGTCGCCCGCTGCCAGTGGCCAGCCGAAGAAATTGAGGCCCGCTTGAATCGTTGTGGAGAAGGGAATCACAATTCCAGGCACGGCGCTGCCATCCGCCTTGGCGATGCGGTTGCAATAGAGCGCGACATCGGGGTCGTTCATCACATTACTCATCACATTTTGGCTTAAGACCTGCTTCCATAGGATGTTATCATTAGCAGACGGCTGGTCTGTCGGAATGCGGAATAGCTCTTGGCGCAAGGAGAAGACCGTGCCATTTCGGTCGGGATTGTTGAAGCCGAGCCGGCCTTCGACGATGGCCCAATCGTCGCGCAGATCGGAAAGGATGCCGGCCAGTCCAGGATCCCCCAGAGTGCCTCGGAAGGGAGAACCTCCAGAGAAGGCACCGAGGCTGTATGTGGCGAGAATCTCTGACATATAAGCACTTCCCTGTGGTGTGCCGAGGAGTCCCGTCTCGTAGTCGTAGGCCTTGGCTGCGCAATAGACATAGGTCTGCGCGAGATTGAAAAGTGATTTGTATTGCGAGAGTTCCTCGTTGCGCAAATCACGGAAAACCACATCGCGGGTTCGGTGTCCATGAATCACCGAGGCGGCACGCTGACGGAATGTTTCCCGCTCGGTAAGGATGTGCTGGGCTTCAGCATAAAGCCGGGCGACATTCTCATTCGCCTTTTGGACTCCACTGAGGCGGCGATTGACTTCATACACGGTGCTCAGGAAATCATAATACAGATGCTCAAATTCGATGATCTGCGTTTTATCGCTATCGCCGACATCGTAGTTATCCAATAGGTCTTGGGCTTGGGCTTGAAGCTCTTCGGCCTGACTTTCGAGATAAGACACCGCTTGTTCGGCGACCAGGCCAAGTTTACTTTGGGCAAACGCAATGGCGCGACCGGCCAAGAGCGTGGCGCCCCGTGCAGTTGATGTCGCGTCAAAGGATAGCCCCGCAACAGTGGGGTAGAATTCCTTTGCGGCACTCGTCATTTTATCAATATTTTCAGATGCCAATTCAAAAGCTTGGCTTGCAATGTCGTAGGCCGCTTTCGCTTTGTTAAGCTTATCCGCTTTACTATTTAATTTATCGGCATCTGCCACAGCGGCATTATAGGCATCGAGAAGTTCGCTGTATCGCTGATAGCCTCGGTCCAATTTGCTTTTCTTGACGAGGAAGGTATTGGTCGCTTCGCGCAGACTGACCTGAGCCTCATAGGCTTCCAGCAAGGCAGTTTGGATTTTTCCAGGCTGGGAGCGCTGACCCATGCTCGAGTCCGCAAAAGCCGCCAAGGAAAACTTATCTACTTTGAAAGTCTTGGAAACATATTGCACAGGAAGGCTTACGCGGTTGTAGATGCTTTCCATCGACCAGTCATTGAATGGATCGATGTTGATTGGCTCACGGTATTCCACGCTTCGGGATTCGCTCGTATCCACCAAGGTGGAAGGGAGATTGATGAAATTCGAGTGGTAGAGATCCGGGCCTGTGTAGCCTTGTTTGTAGAGTTTGCCTGCACCAATATCCCCGGCGTAAGGGGTTCCATAAAGGCCGATCAGTTCGTATTCGTATGCCGATTCTTGATCGGAAACAGCTGCCTGATAGCTATCCAAGCTCTCATTCTGCTGGCGTAGCAGGGTGTCCATACGGCCCGCTTGGTCGAAGGCATTTTTAGCGTTCAAGCAGGCTTGCAGAGCCCGCTCGTAGATTTGCTCGAAATTATCCTTGCCTGCAGCCAGTTGCGTCGGAGAAATATCGAATGTCATGCCATCTTTGGCGACGCCGATGGTATTGATGTGCGCTTGGAGCCCCCCAGAGAGCATGAAGAGTTTTGCGGCACTGGACGCGATGTCGGAGAGCTCAGCAACGGTGGTGCGATCGATTTTTTCGACGCCCGAATTAGTGCTGGTCGCGGGGAGCATGGCATTGGCGGATATCCAGTTGAAATAAGCCCCCTGATAGGCTCGTGAGGCCCACTCGTCGGAACCCCAGTAGCGTGTCCGGTTGTTCGAACTCGTCTTATTGTCCCCCATCGTGCTCCAGCCGAGTTGTTCCGCATCCTTGTTTTGCTTGGCTGTGAAGTCTAAAATATCTACAGCGCAACGAGCTAAGGAAGAGGCTGCCAAGGCAAACTTGCGCTCGTCTTTGTAGTCGATCTGCACGGTTTGTCCGAGAACGGTGACAGATTCAGCGCTGGGATTCCAAGTGAAGTTCGGGTTTGTGAGAAGCTTGTAATAGCCTTTGACCGCAGTGAGATAGTGTCCATAGGCATCACCATGTCCTTGCGGGAACATGTAGAGGGCGTCTGCGGCATTTATGGAACCATCAACAGATGGACCGCCCGTTTTTTCCTTGATGTCGTAGTTCAAGGCATAGATCGACTCACCGGATCGAATGCCACCTGTGTAATTCCAGTAGAGACGGTTATACACAGGAGCAATTTGCACGGAGGGCAGGGAATTGTCATCCCGACCGCGCAGAAGCGCCAAGGTTTCAGACATGAGGCTGGGCAGTTGACCCTCAAAGGAAAAGCGAGAGGAACCGGCGGTCGCCGAAGTCGGGCTGCTATCCAGTCTAAGAGTCGGGTTCAGGGCATCATCGTAGGCCTCGTTACCGAGAATCAAGTAGAGGTCACACAGGTAGCCGGCGGCATTGAGCAAGGCGGTGTTGGCAAAGGTGCCGCTCAGTCCCGCATCGATACTCTGGGATTTGACGCGATTCAGGAGGGTCTCGTAGATTTCGATGAGTCCAAAGTCGTTGATATTTTCAAGGCTCACTGGCACATCGCCTTCCCACCGCTTACCGGCTTGTGTGATCACGCTCACATCCGTGCTGACCGCGAAGTTGTAGAGGTTGGTCTGGCGCTGTTCGAAGGGATTCACGGCATCCAACGCACGCTTCACCCAATTCATAACCAACTGGGGTTCCGTCCAATCCGAGTAACTCGCATTGCTCGCGCCCTTGGGTTTGTAGCGCATGGTGTAGAAGTTATCGCTAAAGAGCAGAGCCGTGCTGCCAAAGGCAGAAGACGCATCCCCGCCGATCACGACGGTATTGGTGAAGTTTCCGCTCGGGATTTGCCATGCGCCCCCCGTGGTCACGGTTTCGGTCTTTGTGGGAATATCCAGATTGAAATTCACATTGTGAGCGGTGCTGGGCTTGGTGGCTTGAGAGGAATACAATGCCACTTCCAGAGTGTTATTTCCTGTTTGGAAGTAACTTGAAGGAAGAATAAACTGCCTGTTCAATCCTGTTGAGATCACATTGTTCTGAGCATAGGTTGGCGACAAGTTGCCGACAATCGGTGCATTGCTTGGCAGGTTATAAGACACAGCCGGAACTTTGTTGACATAGACGACCAATCCATCATCCGCGTTGAGCTCGGCAGAGAAGACGATCTGAGCCGGCAAGACGCTTGGCATGGCAACATTTGCGCTTTTGAAGACCAGGCCGGGGCGTCCACTGGTCAGATCGTAGGCGTTATCATTCACCACGAGGCTTGATGTGGTGGATAGAGTCGCTGTGGAGTTCTGCGAGTAGCTGAGCCCTTCGGTGCTTTGGCTGATGTCTGTGAGCGGGTTGCGGATTTGCAGCCACTGGGTTGAGGGCGTATTGGTCGCATTACCAAGGAGCTTGGAGGTGCCGTATTGGAAAAGTGGGGGATAGCCTCCATTACTCGAAACATAGTAAGCCCACTGGAAATCAAACAAATCCGTTCTCGCTGCGAAGTCGCCGCTGTGGCGGAGCGTCGTTTGCTCGTCGAGCGCATTGGAGGGTTGCAAGAACTTGAGGTCTCCGGGATAGAGGGTGCTATCGACTCGAATCACCTTGATGCTTATGGGGTCACCAATCGGGGTGAAGGCTTCCCCGTCACCAAAGATCAGTGTCACATAGCCTGTTCCTTGGCCTTGCGCGGTGAGCGCGTAGCTATCCACCGCGGTATCGGAGTAGCGCACTTCAC
>CAIYBQ010000530.1 GCA_903924445.1 uncultured Armatimonadota bacterium
ATTTAAGGCGAGGGCAAAGGGCTGACGGCCTGCGGGAACATCAGCAATCACAGAGCGCTTTGTGAGATCAAAGACCACAACACGCTGGCGGGCGATGTCGAGAGCGTAAACGGTGTGGCCATCCGGTGCCAGGACGATGTCCTGAATGTAGGCCTCTTTATCGACTTTAATCGTGAAGAGTGGTGCCTGGTCGATATCCATGAATGGACGCTCGGGTGTCGCCTTGATGCCCGGCAGATCCCAGGATGTCGCATCGTAGACGGAGATTCCATTGCCAGCATCTCCATTTGATGCGATGTACTGCGCACCTCCATGGGTAAAGGCTCCGGAAAGTCCGAACTTTTCGATGGAAATGGAAATCGGGGTGGCTCCGCTGGCGTTACGCTGCCAGATCGTCATCCCACCTTCGGTATGCCCCACGATGGCTTTACCATTATGGGAAATATTGATGTCAAACAGGTTGGCGTGCGCGGCATAGTGGCGCTCGCCAAGCGGGGCAACGATGCGGCCATTTGGGAGGATGGAATCTCCGCCTGGATTGACTTGAGCGACGCGATTTCCGGCGGGAACCCGATACGCATTTAGGTCAGGGGCTTGCTGGGCAAGCACGGGCATTGCTGTGACTGCGGCGGCAGTGATGAATAGGCTTTTGGCAAGGAACACGGTTGTCTCCGCTTCGAATCTCGATGGTTGGATAGGCGTGGGTGGCAGAGCGCCAGTCGACACCTGAAGTCTATTCGGTTATGGAGGTTTCATCCACACGATGTCGATAACGTTGCGGCGATATACTCGGCGGAAATGATGTCCCGGATACGCACTGCTATTTATCTGGTTTTGCCTGCCATCGTGCTTGCGGTTGCCGCGTGTGCACCGCGCATCGACAAGAGCAATGCGCCAACGGGCGCGTGGAGTCAGGAAAAGCTGGCTGCCGCAACGACATCCGATGGCTATATTGGCAACGATGCCTGCCAGCCGTGCCACGCGGGCGAGTTTCAGAAGCATCACGGATCGCGGCATATGAAGACGCTGTACGAGGGATTTACGGATGTCCTTGGCCCGCTGGCACCTCCCGAGGGTCAGGTCCCAAATGGCGGCAAGGTGATGTATGACCAGGGCCAGCTCGTGATCGAAGCGCCGAACAAAGACACCGGCCAGCCGGTTCCGATTCCGATTGATTTGGTGCTGGGTAGTGGCAAGACAGGGATGACCTTTCTCGCGGTTCATCCGGGCGGCAGTGTTGAGATACGCCAGTCATGGTTCCCAAGTGACAAATGCTTTCGTGTGACACCTGGACAGGAAGACTTTGCCAACAAGACGATTGGACAGACGCACGGTGTTGATGATGCGATTCGCTGTATTGGGTGTCACTCTGTGCCTCGTCCGGATACCAGCCTGATTCCTGAACCGCGCTTTTTCGGTGTTGGGTGTGAGTCGTGTCATGGAGCGGGTGCTGCGCATGCAAAGGCGATGGCGGCTGGGGACAAGACCCGCGGGCTGCTGTTGAACAAGTTCACGGATAAAGGTGGCAAGGTTATCAATGACACCTGTGGCAAGTGCCACCGCACACCTGAAGCTGTTGCAAAGCTTGACAAGCTATCCCAGCAGGCAACGAACCGTTTTCAGCCGTATGGTCTGTCGAAGAGCAAGTGCTTTATCAAGAGTGATGACAAGCTCAGCTGTGTGACGTGTCACAACCCGCATGAGGATGCATCCAAGGATGAAGCGGGCTATGTGAAGGCCTGTGTCCAGTGCCATAGCGCGCCGGAAAAGGTCTGCAAGGTCAACCCGGTGAGTGACTGTATCCGGTGTCATATGCCGACAAAGCCGGTGTTCCCAGGCACGCCTTTCCCGGTTGAGATGGCCGATCACTTTATCCGCATCAACAAAGACGTTAAGTAGAGTTTGTGATGTCTAGCAGGCTTGTCTCTTCGCGCATTTAGAACGATCTGATTGTCGAATGAACATACATCGACAACAGTTTTTGGAAGTAGCCTCTGGTGCTCAACAAGCATCGTGGTTCAGGATGGAGAACGCACATGGTTGCAGCGACGCAACGAACGATAAAACCGGTTCCTGTATTGGATAAGCCTTACTGGCAGGAGCGTTTGGATACATCCGCAGGGCTGCCTCAAAGACAACCATTAGCCTTTTTTAGATCGAAAACAAAAATTGATTGACTTCCCCCTCTTTCTCAAACTGTAGCGGCGCTGGTTGGAGACGTACATGACTGCAACAAAAGTGACACACACAAAACCCATCCCAATGCTGGACAAGCCTTACTGGCAGGAGTACCACGAGCCGTGGCCGGTTGGAACCGCGGATGAAAACGATGTCCGTGCGATTGTCATCGACAAAGCGGGACAGCCTTGGGTCGCGACCAAAGGTGGTCCACGGGTTCTGGTGCGTGCGGCTTGGGTAAAGCCGGATGGCGCGGATGCAGTCGGTAGTAGCCACAGCATTTGCATCGATGGCGCTGGAACCATTTGGGTTGGCGCGACGAGTGGGCTATGGATGGTTACTGGTAACAAGGTACAACCGGTGCCTAGTTTTGCGCAGGTTCCGATTGGTGCGGTTACGGCAAAGGGCAACCTTGTTGTGGCGGCGGGCCCGGATGGCGTTTTCTGGACCAAAGGCGGCTATTGGGCCAAAGTCCCGGGCCGCACGATGCAAAATGTCCGCACGGTTTTCATCGCCAACGATGGTCATATCTGGGTGGGAACATCCAGTGGCCTCTACATTTTGGACCCATCCGGCAAGAAGCCTGTGGTGCGCTGGGGCCGCCCAGATGTCCTGCTGAGCTCGAATGTTCATGACATCCGGGCATTGCGCAGTGGCGATGTGGCTGTCGCGAGCACCGGCGGCCTTGACATTTACCGTGGGCGAACGCGTGTCAAGAGTCTGTCATCCAAGGAAAGAATCCCCTGCCGCGAGCTGCGTGCGGTGGCTCAGGATGCGGATGGCCGCATTTGGTTACCAAGTCGCATTGGTGTTGTCCGCTTTGATGGCGACCGTTTCCGGCTGCGTCACTCACGGCGGTGGCTGCTCGCTGATGATGCGCGGGGGGTGGCTATCGGGCCGGATGGCACAGCATGGGTGGCGACGGCGGGCGGCGTGGATGCGATTCGCCGCAAGAAAATGACACTCGAAGCGAAGGCAGACTACTTCTTGGGTGTGCTGCGCAAGCGGCATATCCGCGAGCCTGGTCTTGTGGGCCCTGCGGTGCTCAAGAAGCGTGGTGATTTGTCGGCGAGCTTTATCGAGGATGATGACAACGATGGTGAGCACACCGGGATGTACATCGCGATTGAGTCGCTGCGCTTTGCAGTAACCAAAGACCCGCGTGCAAAAGCAAATGCGCGGGCAGCATTCCGCGCGATGGAGATTCTCCAAGAAGCAACCGGGACGCCGCACTTTATTGCAAGGTCAGTCCTGCCCATTG
>CAIYBQ010000531.1 GCA_903924445.1 uncultured Armatimonadota bacterium
AAGCTTGCGGCGGCGAGCACGGACAACCAAGCCACCAAGACCGGATGCCAGCATTCCCATCGCTGCCCACTCGCCTGGCTCAGGAACCGGAGAGGACACGGTGATGTTCAGGTAGTCAACACCCTTTGGTGCTGCAGAAGTCCCGGTAAATTCCCACGTTCCAAGAAGATTACGAGTCCCGCTTACTGGTACATTCATGAACTCACGTAGCGGGTCAATCCAGAGTCCACCCGTATATTCAACCGTTCCACTGTAGTTGAACGCTGGGCCATTTGATCCAGCATAAGCATAGGTGTTTTGCAGAATCGTTGTGTTGCCTTCAAGGTAGACAATGCTCTTTGCAAAATTGGTGACCTGGAAGAGGTTGTCTACGAGGCGGATGTAAAAGTTGCCGGTTCCGGTAACCGATGTAAGGTCGCCACGGTCCTTGACAAAGTAGACTTTATCGACGCCAGTGGATGCAGATCCAGTGACATTTGAGTTGTCAATACAGTTGCCGGAAAAAAGTGTGTAGGTATCAGCGGCATTTGCGCTGCCTGCGACGGACAGGGCCAGGACTGCTGCTGCCGATGCGGTAAAAATTTTAAGGTTCTTCATTGATGTTCCAATCGTCTTCAATTGCCGGTTATCGTAGACCAGCGTTCGTCTGAGCAATTGTGCAGGTAGTTCCAGGCCTGATTGATTCTGGCTTTCACACTGCGTTTGCTTCACGGATAGAGGTGATGCAGGACGTATGCCAATCAGCCCACACGCAACTATTTATTTTTTGACTGTCGGTGCGCGGTACACTGCCAACCGACCGAACATCGCGATGCTATATAATCCTCCGGGTTACGGAGAGCCAAAATGAACCGGATCAATACACTTCAGACCAGCGCAGTCATCGTCGCCTGTTCCCCTATTGACAATGCTTATCCACCGTCTTTGCATCCGTTATTGGATGATGTATGCGGACGAACTATCGTTTCTCACATCGTGCACGCGGTATCCGAACGCATCGATTCGATAACCCTGCTCGTTGCAAGCGCCGACCTCGGAGACAGTATTGCAAATGTCCTCACCGATGAGCCAGTAACGGTCGTCGTTGGTACCCTCGATGAGTTTCTTCTTGACATCGACCTTTCTGAAACAGAAAACGAATGGCTTCTCTTCTACGATGCCCGTATCCCACTTGGAGTTGAGAGCACCCTTGAGTCGCTTGAAGAACACGACACAGCGGTTTCGAAATCACTTTGGATGGACACATCGTCCGAACCTACTGTTGTTGCACTCTATGTTCCAGCGCGCGACGCTCACAATGCCGTCACCGCTGTGGATTACCCTGTAGATACGATTGCTGAGCTGTCCACCATCGCGGATGGCACGCACAAGCTTCAAGTTGTTGATGTCAACAGCTGGGATGGCGATGAGCTGCAGCTTGACAACGCGCGTGAGCGGATGGAGATAAGCACGGAGCTACGTCTCCGCCTCCTCGAATCGCTGGTTGAACTTGGCGTCCATATTGTCGACCCGTACCAAACCTATGTAGATGTGGGTGTAACCATCGGATCCGGAACAACCCTCTTCCCGGGCACCCACTTGCTTGGCGCAACCGAAGTCGGTGAAAACTGCGCTATTGGGCCGTATGTTGTGGTTCGGGATAGCACCATCCACTCCGATGTCAAAGTCGGCCCGTTCGCGCACATCCGTCCAGGCAGCACGCTGGAAGACAAAGCCCGGATCGGTAACTTTGTTGAACTGAAGAACACGTATGTGGGAGCAGGATCATCGGCTGGGCATCTGAGTTACCTCGGGGATGCGACGATCGGGGCAGGAACCAATATCGGCGCTGGGACGATTACCTGCAACTACGATGGCTATCGAAAGCACCGAACGACGATTGGTGCGAATGCGTTTATTGGCAGTGCATCAACATTGGTTGCACCCGTAGCAATCGGTACCGGAGCGTGGACGGCTGCGGGAAGTACAATCACAGGTGCTGTTCCGAGCGATGCGCTTGGCATTGGACGGGCACGGCAATCGACCATCGAAAACTGGGCAAAGCGTCGGCGAGCAGCACTGCAGACCGACCCACAGGGAAATTCAAACGGATAAACACCGATGACATCATCCGAATTAAGACTCTTCAGCGGTACAAGCAACCCACAGCTGGCAAGTGAGATCGCACAGCATCTTGGCGTTCCGCTTGGGAATCTCATGTCGACACGCTTCTCAGATGGCGAGATCCGCGTGCAGATTGAAGAGAGCGCCCGTGGCAATGACATCTTCATCATTCAACCCACATGCGCTCCAGTCAATGATTCGCTGATGGAGCTGTTGATTCTGATCGATGCCTTCCGGCGTGCGAGTGCAGCGCGTATTACCTGCGTTCTCCCTTACTACGGCTATGCCCGTCAGGATAAGAAGATAAAGCCGCGCGAGCCCGTTACAGCGCGACTCGTTGCCGATTTGCTGACGGAATCTGGAGCCAGCCGCGTCGTTTGTCTTGACCTGCATGCTCAACAGATTCAGGGTTTCTTTAAACTTCCGGTAGACCACCTCTATGCGGGTCCGATTCTTGGTCGCCACTTAATGGCGGAGGGTCTTGCTGGCGCATCGGCGTGTGTTGTTTCCCCAGATGAAGGTGGCGTTCGACGCGCCCTAAGTCTTGCGGAAATGCTTGGCGCGCGACTCGCTACGATTGCTAAGCGCCGTCCAGAGCCGAACAAAGTTGAAGTCGTTGAGATTATCGGGGATGTTCGTGGCAAGGACTGTATCCTCATCGATGACATGATTGACACCGGTGGTTCGATATGTCACGGCGCGGAAGGCCTAATGGCACGTGGAGCAAAGAGTGTTGTCGCCTGCTGTACCCACCCGGTGTTCTCCCCAGGTGTCATCGACCGCTTTGCAGCATCGGCCATCAAACGCGTGATTGTTACCAACACGATTCCAGCGACATGGCATGACCACCCGTGGGCACCGAACATCAATGTTCTTTCCGTTGCCCCTCTCCTCGGCGATGCAATTCATCGTATCCATACAGGAGACTCTGTCAGCGCTCTGTTTGACCGCAACTGGTAGGCACGCTCCGTGAAGGTAATTGTTGGCCTGGGAAATCCCGGACCTAAATACAAAGCCACCCGGCACAACGCGGGCTGGATGGTTCTCGGCAACTTGGCAAAACGCCACAAAGCGAAAGCGAAATACCTCGTGAATCGTCATCGAAGTGTTATCGAAACGATGACATTTAACGATGAAGAGGTGCTGATTGTCTATCCGCTAACGTTTATGAACCTCTCCGGTGTCGCGGTAAACGCAGTACGAGCTGCTTTCGATGTGGACATCAAGGATATTTTGGTTGTCTGTGATGACATCCATGTCACGCCCGGTAAAGTACGCATTCGCCCGGGTGGGGCGGCGGGCGGACAAAATGGCCTCAAGTCCATCGAGGAGCACCTCGGAACCAAAGAGTACCCCCGGATGCGCATCGGTATTGGGAAACCAACAGGCGGCATAGACCAGATTGACTGGGTTCTCGGAACCCTAAGCACCGATGAGCAAGTAATCATGGCAGCAACCGCGGACATGGCTTGCGATGCGATCGAACACTGGCTGGCAGGCGATTTGGCAGCCACGATGGCCAAGTTTAACGGACTTTCTGTCCTCCCTGAAGCAGGGGAATGAGCCCTGTTCCGATAGAATAACAGCATGTCTGAAGCACAAGTCCCGACATCCCGTCGGGTGGCCCGTGAAACAATCCTCCGTATTCTCTACACGATGGAGGTTGGTCGTCCGGTGGTGGATGAAGCGCTCCTCGAAACCATCGCGGCGCATAAACTGGATGAATCAGCAGCAGACTTTGTACAGTCCGTCGTCCGGGATGTCCTTGCAAACAAGCTAGACCTCGATGCGACAATCACCCGTCATGCCAGTGGCTACAAAGCACGCGAGCTAACCGTCGTCGACAGAAACATCATTCGTATGGCGATCACCGAAGTACGAAGTGACATTTCGGATGCATCCCAGGCCACCATTGTTGTCGAAGCAATGGAACTCGCCCGAAAGTATTCCGCAGAGGAAGCGACCAAGTTCATCCATGGTGTTCTCGGTAGTGTATTCGGCCACAAGCGTGGAGCTGAATCAACCGCAGTATTGACAGAAAGTAGTGTGGCAGTTGGAGGGCAGTACAACAATGACTGATGTGACAATATTGGATGGTACGAAAACCGCCAAGGCCATCCGCCTCGAAGTTGCCTCCCGTGTCGCAGCGCTGAAGGAGCGAACCGGTGTAACAACGGGTCTAGCAGCAGTTCTCGCTGGTGACAACCCTGCGAGTGTGACGTACGTTGCAATGAAGCGAAAGGCATGCGCTGCAGCTGGCATCCACTCCGAAGTCCACATTTTTGATAGTGCTGCCAAAACAGATGACATTCTCGCCTGCGTCACGGATCTGAATGAGAATCCAAACATCCATGGGATTCTGGTGCAACATCCCCTGCCAAAGGGCATCGATGAGCACGCAATCCTCGCAGCAGTGTCCCCAGACAAAGATGCAGATGGTATTGGACGGGCAAGCCTTGGCGAGCTGGTCAAAGGCGATGCGCCATTTGTCGCATGTACGCCGCAAGGAATGATTACACTCCTCGACCGCTATAACATTGATATCCGCGGCAAGCATGCCGTCGTGATTGGGCGCTCGGTCATTCTTGGTAAACCTATGGCTCTGCTGCTCCTCAACCGCGATGCGACCGTGACCATTTGTCATTCGAAGACACAGAATCTGGCTGACTTTACACGCCAAGCCGATATTTTGGTTGCCGCCGTAGGCAAACCGGAAATGATAACCGGCGACATGCTGAAACCCGGTTGTGTTGTCCTCGATGCTGGCTACAACCGTGTGGAGGGTCGTTCATCCGATGTTGGCGACTGTCACTACGAGAGTTGCGCCGCCGTAGCAAGCGCTATCACACCCGTTCCAGGTGGTGTTGGCCCGATGACCATCGCGACACTGCTTGAAAACACAGTCAAAGCGGCTGAGCGCCTGAATCCAGCCGAATGAACCTTGCGGATGCGCTAACCGACACCGCTTCCAAGGTAGAAGCCCTGTTCGACACGTTGATTCCAGCGGATCGTGAACCTGTCGAGCTCTCGGCGGCGATGCGCCATGCGCTCCTCGCCGGCGGCAAGCGTATTCGTCCCTATCTTTGTGTAGAAGCCTACTCCCTCATCGCGCCTGTATCGGATTCCATTTACCTCGCGGCGGCAGCCATCGAAATGGTTCATACATTCAGTCTGATCCATGATGATTTGCCAGCGCTGGACAATGATGACCTTCGGCGTGGTCAGCCGACAGTGCATGTGAAGTTCAGCGAGTCGACGGCGATATTGGCCGGGGATGCATTGCTGGCGATGGCATTCGATGTACTCTGTCAGCCTCACCTTGGCACCGCAGAGCAGCGGATAGATGCGGTTAGGCTGCTTGCGACTGCTTGCGGCCCAGCGGGCATGGTTGGCGGACAGATGGATGACATCGCTTACGAGGGCAAACCACTTTCCGGAGACCAGCTAAAGCATATTCACGTGAGAAAGACCGGAGCACTTCTCGAAGCAAGCGTTGGTATCGGACTAACGTTTGCTGGAGCTGGACCAGAAGACAAAGAGCGCCTCGCCCACTATGCTCATTGCATCGGGCTTGCTTTCCAAATCGTGGATGACATTTTGGATGTCACGGGAGACACCGCCACGCTTGGTAAACCTGCAGGCTCAGATTTGGGTTTGGATAAGGCAACGTACCCTAAGATTTTCGGTCTTGATGGCGCAAGACAAATGGCATTGTCGTTGACAGCAGATGCAAAGGCTGCCCTCTCCCCTTATGGCGAAAAGGCGTCCAGACTAAATGCGCTGGCAGATTACCTTCTCACCCGGTCGCATTAGAACTTTGCCAGCCTGAACGGTTGCCAAGCGACTTTCGCTGAAGTCATACAGGTTAAATCAAGAAAAAAACCTCCCCAGTCAGTTCCTGACTAGGGAGGTTTGCTTTTTTACCGTCAGGCTATTCGCCTTCCGGTGCCTCTGTATCTACTGTTGGTACTTGTGGTTCAGCTTGTGATGTCGATTCTTCTACGACCTTTTTGGTTCGACGAGGAGCCGCACGACGTCGCTTTGCCGGCATTTCTTCCATGGACACATCAGCATCCACTGGTTGAAGCTCATCCGGAACAGGAGGAAGCTCACCGGTTACTTCTGTTGATTCCGGTAAAAGCTCATCCAGTGAAGGCAACGTCTTGGTTTCGACAGCAGGAGCTGAAGCATTCTCATCAACCGCGTCTGCCATGTCCTTATCGGTGCTTTCGCCGCGACGGCGTCGGCGGCGACGTCGAGTCTGCTCACCGGTGTTCGGGTCAGTCTCGATGTCCACCGCCTTGGTCTCCATCATGTGATCAGGCATCATAGCGATAGCCTTTGCCAACAAATCCTCTTCAGGCGCTGGGTCTACCTTCGTTGGAACATCTTCCGCTTCGAACACAAACGGCTCGAATATTGGAAGGATGTCATCGCCGAATCCATCCACAATCCCGCCGACCTCGGCACCGTACTCTGCCTGGACATCAGGACCACCGATAACCAGCAGACGGGTACCCTTCTCCGGAATCGGGAATCCCCTTCCGTAACCTCGGGTTGTAATGACTTCACCGTAAACGACATCGTAGAGTCCGGTGTCGACTGGTAGCACAACCTTGATACCACCACCCGGACCTGAGTGAATCGATAGCCAGCTATCAGACACCCACATCACATCGTCATCTGCCTGATAACGATGAATCCCGGCAAGACGGCAGAGGTTTCTAAGGAGTCCTAGTGTCAGCACAGGCTCGCCGATGAACACACTTTGATGCCTTGGGTGCTTGCGAATCGCCACGGATGGATTACGGTTTGGAAACTCAGCGAGTGTCCGTGCACGGAAGTCATCCGCTGCAATCAACGGATGCCGCCGGACAGAATCGCCAAAGGTCATCCCGTTGATACCTTCAAGTAAAGGCGTCCCGGAGTTATTCAGGAAGATAGAGCCGGCCTTGCTAGCGTACGGCTGTAGCTTCAGGTGGACACCAACGATCTCAGAGAGCTCGCTGACAGGGCCATCGATGCAGCCTGGGGCCATCAACCATACAACGGTCGTCCCATGATTGTTCAGCTTAGTTCGAATCGCCGTGCGTGTTAGTTCAGAAACTGTAAACGCATTCAGGAGAATCGCAAGCTTTACGGTGTGTGCGAACTTCTCTGATGCCAAATCGGACAACAGGTAGTAGCCGACTTCAACGCCTGCGCGTGCAAAGGTATCCCGATGGCCACCAACAAGGCTGTTCAACAGGTCCTCATCGCGGACATTCATACAGGATGCTTCATCAACGAACACAGCCACCGGAGGAGTTGGGACAGGTTCTGTGCGCTTTAGATGTCGATCAAGGTGTACATAGGCAAAGTCCACCATCGCCGCCAAGGCTTCCCAAATCTCTTCGGTATCCAGCCAGCCTTCTCCCCACAGGTCCATCCACGAAATGCCAGTGCCCTTGGTGAGTGCAGCGCCAAAGTTACGTGCATGCACGGTTTGTGTCTGACGAATGTCATCCAAGCGAACATTGTACGCATCTGGCGACTCATCGGATGCAAGATATGTCTTTGTGTCATCCTCAGCAATCCAGAGCTTGCCATGGAGCGCGATGCTATCCACAGGACTCGGGAATGGCGCACTGCCGCCCGCTTCACGCCCGGTGTACGAGAATGGTCCCGTGAGCATGTCAACATACGGACACGCAAGCACATCGGCGAGTGCGAGGTGACCACTGTGCCCTCTTGGAAGTTCGAAGGTATAGCCATACGAAACGGCGACGGTCAGCTTTTCGCCAGAAGTTTCCTTGACGACGCGGCCCAGGCGGTTGATGACCTGTGCTGCAATCGCAGATGAGAACTTATGGAAGTCCACCCAGCGGCGCTCGCGTGCTCCGAAGAACTGGTTTGCACCAACTGGGAAGTTGGTCGGTGGCGGATAGCTTGGGACATCGGCGTTGTCAAACGTGACATTCCCATCATGCCAGGCAGCACGAAGCTGAACGACATTGCCCCGGTACTCTGCACGGAGCCAGCGACGGAATGCTTTGGTATTGACTGGTGAGCGGTCGTAGCCGGCAACCCTGTCGTAAATCCATTCACCGTGCTCAAGGTAAACGCCAAGCACACGGCTGGCGTGAGGCCCTGCAGCAATTCGCTCGATGGCAGCGCGGAGTGCATCCTCTGCATCGCCAGCCCAGAAGGCCTGCGACCCGAGAGAAACATCCCCAGTTGGGCCATCCACGCCAATCGCCATGTCATCTGGGTTACGACGAACCCATCCGCTTGGTGGTGAAAAGATCAAGCGCGGAAGGATCATTGCATCTGGTGCGATGTCAGCAACGAACTGCAGCATTTCTTCGAGATGCGTATAGTTGCGCTCATCCGCACCGGTTCGCCACGGCAAGTGCGCGAGCATCGTGAAGATACGCACACCCGCCTGGTAGGCGTAACGAATCTGCCGTTGGGCGACATTGCGGTCGAAGTCGCCTTCCGTGTTCGTAAAGAACATGATTGCGGGTCGTGCTTCCCCATTTACGTGGAGCACGGGCCGGCCATTAATCATCGTGATGTTCGAAGCAGAGAAGCGTTGCAGAAGCTCAGCATTCAATGGTGCGAAAACAGGCGGCAGGGGTTCTTCTGGGATTGGAACCAGGAGAGGAATCGCTGGCGGCAAGTTCGCTGAGCGCTGACTGCGCCGCGCAGGAGCTTCATCCGTTTCGGAATCAGCAACATCAGATGAGTTGTCACCATCCAGCATCAGCTGCGGTGCTGCAACCGTACGGGTACGGCGAAGGCCGCGGCCACGGCGGCGATCTCCACGTCCATCATCATCGTCTGTTTCAGAATCGGTACCGGCGCCTTCAGCTGCATCAGAGGCTGTATTCGTGTCTGATCCGTCTGTTTCGACCGTGCGGCCTCTTCGGTTACGACCTCGTCGTGAGCGGTTAGTGCGTGCACCGCCATCAGAAGTGGCATCATCAGATACGGCTTCATCCGTCTCACCGACAGCACCCTCGGTATCCGAAGCGGCATCCGTGGTGACATCGCTTCCGCGCCCGCGTCGACCACGCCCGCGCCGTGTGCGCTGGTTTCGGGAGCGGATGTTGTCTGCTTCATCGGATGACGAATGATTCGTGTCATCGCTTGCCGCTGCGACATCGGTGTTGGATGCAACAGGCGCTTCTACAACAGTGGTGTTTTCGATGGCACGTCGACGACCACGTGTCCGCTGAGGAGCATTCGGGTCTACCGGAGCCTCAGGGGCTCGGGTTACGACAACGACAGGTGGAACTACTACAGGTTCGACCACCACCGGAGCAGGCGCTGCATCTGCCACCGGCTTAGCGGTGCGGCGGGCACGTACAGGACGAGCGGCTGCAGCTACGTCATCCACTGGCTGTGGTGCATCAACCGCTTCTGCATCGATGGTTGCTGCAGACTCGACAGCCTTTGCGCGTGAACGCCGCGTCTTTGGTGCGGCTGCATCGGGAGCTGCTGCATCGATGGTGGATGTTTCATCACCATCAACGACGACAGTCGGTTTGCGTGTCCGACGCGGCTTAGGCGTTGCTTCCGCAGTAGGTTCCGACTGCGTTCCGTTGTCTGCGACAATGGATTCTGGGGATTCGACGGATGCGTCGGCATCCGTAGTGGTACGGCGTCTTGCCATATTCAAACTTCCTTTTGGGACCCCGAACACGTTGCGGGGATGAGAGAAACTGCAAAAGTGCAGCTCGTGGCCACGTTGGAGGTCCCTCGGCTTGGCTGTGGATTCGCTCGACACAGTCTCCCCGGGGCAGTCCACCAGAACGACCAATGCAACAATACCACAAATGTCAGGAGCCCCGATGCCCATGACGATTCCGATTGCATCCGACGACCCGGTATTGATACCATAGCGAGACGATTTTATATCCGGCTACATGACTGGCGTACGGGGATTACCTCGAGGAAGTGTGGCATCAAACCGGATGGGCCGTTCGCCTGGGCACGTTTTCCAACCCAGGAGATTTCACCGATGGAGCTCATCCCCGTCCGCTCTGCCTTGCTAAGTGTTTCCGATAAAGCTGGTCTGCTGCCGTTTGCCGAGCAGCTGTCCGCACTCGGTGTAAACCTGATCTCGACCGGAGGAACATCCAAAATGCTGGCGGATGCCGGTTTGGCCGTTCGCCCGATCGATGACCTCACAGGGTTTCCCGAGATGCTCGATGGCCGTGTAAAGACCCTGCATCCCTTTGTACATGGCGGAATTCTTGCTGACCGTGACAAGCCAGAGCACATGGCAACAATCGCATCGCACGGCATCGCTCCAATCGATCTCGTCGTCGTAAACCTCTACCCTTTCGCAGCGACGATTGCGAAGGAAGGCTGCACGATTGAGGATGCAATCGAAAACATCGATATCGGTGGCCCGGCGATGGTGCGTAGCACGGCAAAAAACCATCATGGAGTTGCAATTGTTGTCAGCCCTTCGGATTATGCGCGGGTCATCGATGAGCTGACAACGCTTGGTGGCATCTCGTTGACACTTCGTAAGGAACTGGCAGCCAAGGCATATGCGCACACGGCAGCCTACGATGCGATGATTGCCTCTTATCTTGAGACGCAATACGCCATGGATGATGCTCCTACGGAGCTTCCAGCAACCCTTAGGATAACTGCAACGCGCGAGCAGGTCCTCCGCTACGGCGAGAATCCACATCAAAAAGCAGCGTTTTACACCGTTCGAAACACGACCGGCGAACCGTGCATCGGGCGTGCAACCCGCCTCGATGCCAGCGGTAAAGAAGTTTCCTTCAACAACCTCTATGACCTCGATGGTGCACTGGAGCTCGTCAAGGAATTCCCTGAGGCTCCAACCGCGGCGATCATCAAGCATGCAAACCCATGTGGATGTGCTCAGGGTGTCACGCTCGCGGATGCATTTGACCGAGCACGCGCTGCCGACACTATTTCCGCCTTTGGTGGAATCCTCGCCGTCAACCGTGTGTTGGATCTTGCCACAGCCCAGCGCATCACCGGACCAAACACATTCTTCGAGTGTATTGTGGCTCCCGGCTACGATGCGGATGCACGTGAGCTCCTCCTGACCAAGAAGAAGTGGGGAGCAAACCTCCGGTTACTCGAGGTCGGTTCCCTTGATGGTGGTCCAGGAAAGACGGGCTTGGTGATCAAGCAGGTCATCGGTGGACTGCTTGTAGGAACACGCGACTATGCAGCCCTCGATCCACGTGACTTCGTGATTCCGACGCGTCGTACACCAACGAGTGATGAGCTCAAAGAGCTCATGTTTGCCTGGCGTGTTGTGAAGCATGTGAAGTCAAATGCAATTGTAATGGCCAAGGATGGTGCATTACGCGGCGTTGGCGCGGGACAGATGAACCGTGTGCGGTCCGTGCGGCTTGCCATTGAACAGGCAGCAGAGCATGCAAGCGGATGTGTCCTCGCATCCGATGCATTCTTCCCGTTCCCAGATGGCCCTGAAACGGCTGCGAAGGCTGGCATCACAGCTATCATCCAGCCAGGCGGATCCGTCAAAGATGATGAGGTTGTCGCAGTCTGCGATGACTACAACATCGCGATGGTCTTTACCGGAGTCCGACACTTCCGCCACTAAGAGTTAGGCTGAGCGTGCTGGTCCAGACTAAGCCTGGGCCAGCACCAGCTGCACTGCTTCCATAGCCGTGCTCACCGGGTAAACACTAAGTTCATTCCGGACACCAACAGGGAGCTCTTCTAAGTCCTCGACATTCCCTTCTGGAATGACTACGTGTCGAATACCCGCTCCGTGCGCCGCAACCAGCTTCATCGCGATGCCACCGACAGGAATAATGCGACCACGAAGACTAATCTCACCGGTCACAGCCATGTCGGCCCTGACAGGGATTTGCTTGTAAGCAGAGATGAGGGAGATTGCCATCGCAAGCCCAGCACTCGCACCATCTTTCTGAACGGAACCGCACGGCACGTGGACGTGCGCATCCACTGATCTAATCTGATCCCCACCAGAGGATTCAAC
>CAIYBQ010000532.1 GCA_903924445.1 uncultured Armatimonadota bacterium
ATTCTATAGCATTAACCAACGTGATGTTATTATATGATGACGTAAATGTTGATGATTTTAAATATGTCGCACAACTTGGAACCACACAGGGATTGGTATTAGCAGTTCGTAAGGGTAGTCCAGAATGCGTCCATTTTCGATGAAGAGCGTCAGGTGATGCTTACCATCCTCACCGGCAACCCAACCTAGGCGATCGCCCTGCTGGGTAAACGTAACGGGCACAGGAGGTGCAAAGGTGACGCCACTCCGCGCTTCGACTTCCTTGCGGAAGGCATCGACGCCCATCCGGTCGATGGTGTATTTGAGGCGTGCATGCTTGCGGCTCTCGCGGTTGCCAAAGTCACGCTGCGTTGTCAGGATTGCCTCGGCGACCTTTAGGGTGTCATCCGGATGGATAAAGCCAAGGTCGCTCGCAAGGCGTGGATAGGTATCAGGTTCTCCATGCGTTGCGCCCATGCCACCGCCGGCAGTTACGTTGAAGCCTGTGAGGACACCATTCTCAGCAATCGCAATAAAGCCTAGGTCGTTTGTGTAGACATCCACATCGTTGTGCGGTGGAACCACGACTGCCGTTTTGAACTTACGTGGAAGGTAGGTTGGGCCGTAGATCGGCTCATCCTCAGGCTCTGAGCTTGCGACCTTCTCGTTGTCAATCCAGATTTCATGGTATGCGCGTGTCTTCGGCAAGAGGTGCTCACTGATACGCACTGCCCACTGGTAGACAGCTTTGTGGAGGCTTGACTCAATCGGGTTTGTCGTCGCGAGCACGTTTCGGTTGACATCCCCACAAGCCGCGATCGAGTCGAGCAGCACGCTGTGCAGCCCTTGGATAACTGGCCGGATGTCGCCTTTGAGGATGCCGTGGTACTGGAATGTCTGCCGTGTGGTCAGGCGGATGGAGCCGCTCATAGTCAGCTCATCGGCGATGTTATTGATGCTTAGCCACTGCTCGGGTGTGCAGACGCCTCCCGGGACGCGGGCTCGGAGCATAAATGTATGGAGAGGCTCCAGCTTTTGCTCTTTGCGCTCAGCCCGGATATCACGGTCATCCTGTTGATAAAAGCCGTGAAACTTCGTGACCTGTGTGTCATCCGCAGCCAATGCACCCGTGATTTCGTTTTGAAGGCCATCGGTAATCGTTCCGCGTAGGAAGTTCGACCGGGTCTTAATGCCCTCATTTGCAGACAATTTCTTCTCGCTCATCAATACACATCCCTTTGGTAGCGGCCGCTTGCGCGGAGGTCATCGAGGAGCACTTCTGCCCCATCGGGGTCGAGGCCAGCCTGCTCGGAAACGATATCGAGGAGCGCCGCGTGGACATCCTTTGCCATCCGCTGGCCATCCCCACAGATATAAATATGCGCACCATCCTGAATCCACCGATACAGCTCCACTGCGTGCTTACGCAGCTTGTCCTGCACGTAGATTTTGTGCGCCTGTTCGCGTGAGAAAGCGACATTGAGGTGCGTCAAGATGCCACGCGAGAGGTAATCCTGTAGCTCGACTTGGTAGAGGAAGTCTTCGGTGAAGTGTGGGTTGCCAAAGAACAGCC
>CAIYBQ010000533.1 GCA_903924445.1 uncultured Armatimonadota bacterium
GAACACGCGAAACCAAGTCACATTGAAAGTCATCAAGCCCCTCTAGGACAAGCCTAAATTAGATACCCCACCACGGCAGGCCCTGGGGTGGGTAGTAGTTTTCAGTGGCTCCGCTGCATAGACTGTTAAGGTAGCCATCAAAGCCAAACTGCGGCCGGTAGCCAAGGACATCCATTGCCTTTGAAACTGGCCAGAGAGTACGCCCCCAAATCAACGGGCGGGCATCGACACCCTTTTCGGTAAACAACGCATTGCAACCTGGGAAGCGCTGCTCGAGAACTGCGAGAGGGTCTGTGTGGAGCGCTTGGGCATCGGATGTCTCAAACGCCAACGGCGCCATGATGTTGAACGCATCAAAGCCGCCTTCCGGCTCGTGGGTCAGCGAGAGGTTGACCGCTTGAGCCACATCACGGTCATCCACGCCGCCAAAGAGCAGCCGAAAGCCATACTTGTCGATGCTGCTCTCCGGCACAAACATCCCGAGGCGCAACGCCACGGTTGTAATGCCCCACTTACGCGCATAAACAGCTGCCATTTCCTCGCAGAGCTTTTTGGACATCCCGTAGACATCCCCGGGCAAGAGGGCGTTGCTCTCATCCACAACACTCCACGCATCGTCAGGTGCCCGCGCGCTGTCGCCGTAAACACCCATCGTGGAGCAGAGGACAACGCGCTTGATGCCAGCCTCGCGGGCCGCCTCGTAGATGTTGAACGTCCCCGTGACATTGATGGCCCAGAAGTCCTCAGGGCGCCATTTGGCCAAGTGGATACCGTGGAGCGCCGCCGCATGAACGATGGCATCCACACCGGAAATGGCTGCACGGACATCATCGATATTGCGGACATCCCCGACAAGCGTTTCCGCCCCACTCTCACCAAGAGCGCGGAAATCGAAGAGACGCAGCGAGTGTCCGGCTGCGGTGAGTGCGGGGATGATGGCGCGGCCGAGGTTGCCTCCGGCGCCGGTGATGAGGATCTTCATGATGGTTTCATTCCCGTAAGCAAGGCGTGTTTCCTGCGGCGGGTTGCATTCCACGCGGATGTCTGTTTTAAACAGGGAATGTACATCACCATCCCACGTGTAATGCTTGGTTGCCTTTTGGCTATGTCTTTATGGATGCCACTTCGGCCTGTACTAGCCGCTCAGGAAACCAAGAAGGTTGGACATACAACCATCCGGAACATTGCCTATCGGGAAAATCCAGAGAGCGACAAAGGCATCGAGACACGGTGCAGGGTTGATGTCCATCACCCAAAGTCAAAAGGCTTTGCGACCGTGGTCTGGTTCCACGGCGGCGGGCTGACCGGAGGGAGCCGCGGGATTCCCGATGGCCTTAAAGACAAAGGTATCGCTGTCGTTGCGGCGGGTTATCGTCTCAACCCCGATGTGAAGTCACCAACGTATATCGAAGATGCAGCCGCGGCCGTCGCGTGGACCATCAAGAATATCGGGAAGTATGGCGGCGACCCGAACAAGATTTTCGTGTCTGGGCATAGCGCGGGCGGCTACTTGAGCGCGATGATCGGTTTAGACAAGCGCTGGCTGGCGCCGCACGGAATCGATCCGGATACGCTTGCGGGTTTGATTCCGCTGAGCCCTCAGGCGATCACACACTACACGATTCGTAAGGAGAGGGGCATCGCGGACACAAAGGTGGTCGTGGATGACCTTGCGCCGATCAATCATGTCCGCCCGGATGCACCATCAATCCTCTTGGTGACGGGCGACCGCGAGCTGGAGTTACTGGGTCGCTACGAGGAAAATGCGTACTTCTGGCGGATGTTCAAGGTTGTCGGACACAAGGATGTTCAGTTGAAGGAGCTCCAGGGCTTCAACCACGGGAACATGGGAGATGCGGCGCTGCCGCTGGTGGTGGAGTTTATTCGGAAGCGTGTGGGAGGAAAATGAGCTAGCGCATGCATCTTTTTTGGTACACAATTAGCAATGAATGACGATAACGTGGGTTCCGACTTCGATGACTTTCTCCGTAGCGAAGGAAACCTCGAAGCGGCAGAACACATCGCAAGTAAACGGGTGCTTGCGTTTCAGATTCGTGAAGCGTTGACTTCGGATGCGATTTCAGTATCCGAGCTCGCACGCCGGATGAACACCAGCCGCTCAAGCATCAATAGGCTTCTTGACCCGGATAATCCATCCGTGACCCTCGAAACAATGGAGCGGGTGGCAACGGCGATTGGTCGCCGGCTGGTTGTACAGATCCTGCCAGCGTAACCAATCGCCCGCGCACGGTTTCCACCTACCGCTTCTTCTTTACCGGGACCACTGGCTTCTTGACGGGAGGCTTTGGCCTCGCCGCTGGCTTTACTGCTCCCGGTTGTGGCTTCAACGGCTGCAGCGGCTTCGCGGGTTCTGCACCCTTAGTCCGTAACAGCACCGGGCCATCAAACCAGACCTGGCCACGCCGGGCGCGGACTTCGCAGGTCAAAATGACTTCGCGTCGGTCATCGGTAACGGTGAATGGAAACAGGAGTTCCTTCTCTGTCGTGCCTTCAACCCGCTCGCTCCGGGACATGTCGCCAAGCCGGATTCCCGCGGCACTGGCATTTCCATCCTCCATAGCTTGGAGGTCTTTCGTCCGGCACTTGACCTTGAACGTGTACTCACCGGCCGCCAGAACAACGCTTGCGCGCCATGCAGCGATACAGACTCCGCTGCGACCAACCTTGATGGAATACGTCCACAGACCATTGTTCGAAACACCGCTTTCGAGCTTTGTGTCAGCAACCTGAAAGGTCTTCTTCCACTCGGCTGGGTAGCCCGTATTCGTCTCATCGAAGACAAGAGGCGCAGGTAGCGGTGGCTCCGCGACGCGCAGCTGTCCGGCGACATTTGCGGCACGCTCCGGCACGCGACGCTTCCAGTCATCCGCAGCGGCTCTCTGCGCTTTGGCTGCATCATCACTGATCTGTTGCTGCGCATACAGAAGGCGCCCGGTGACCTGCTCGATGCCTTGCACCACAGGACCGTTCTGCGACATCAGAGGCAGCATTTCCGCGATACGCTTTCGGTACATCTGTCGCCAAGCCGGGTTTTGGAGAACAACCCCGGCAACCATCCCGCGAGGCTGATCGAACATCGAGAAGCCCGAATCTCCAAGCATCTGGTCCATGCCATGCGGCATGAAGTGCGCAACGCGCTTCGTATCGAAGTAGACACGGTAGTTGTTGACATTGTTGCAGTAGCCATCCCAGTGACAGAGCATCCGCTCACCAGCCATAAATGTCAGAAACGATGGAATATCGAGGGCTTTCTCGACCGCTTTCCAACGTTCGAATGGGTTTGGGAGGCGACAGGCATTTAGAAGTGCCGTGAGGTCAGCGCGGGTGTCCTCGCCTTTGCCAGCATCCCGCTCGAGTGGCGCATCGATGTCCTGGACAAACCCACCATCGTAGAGGTTGCCATCCGGGTCTTTAAACCAACGCTTCAAAAATGTCTTGTCAAAGCCTTCCTTGAGGACATACATCCCGACATCCCGGCCATTTAGCGAGACGCGTGCGTGTGAGACACGTGTCGCAGGATAGCCAGCGCTGCGGAAGAGCAGGGAGCTAGTGAATTCGGAAAGCAACGTGCCATCCTGGACGGAGTTATTGAGATGGAACTTATCCATCCCATGGAAGCTCTGGCCTTTTTTGAACTTATCGACATTAATCGTCAGTGCTGGGCGGTCATCCCACGAGCGCGTACTCCCTGCTGCGCCTTTCAGCTTGATGGCGACATCCCGGTAGACGGTGCGGTCATTCTCAACCACCGTGCCGTGCACATACGGGCGTCCATCTTGCATAATTCGCTCGACTTCGCCCGACGGCAGCTCAACGCGTAGACGAAGGATTTCTCCGCGATCGAAATAGGTATCTGAGTCATCCATCGATGAGACAAAGCCTGCCCCGCCTGGGATAAAGCTGCGCGAAGCCGGGACCACAACACGTCGCAAATGCATCATGGGGGGAGTATACGGGTCAGATGGGATTTACGGTCATCCGGGATGTTTTCATTTATTCAGTGACCTTATCAACACAGCGGCAGGCGGATAGGAAAAAGTAGCAAAATTGAGTATGGACGGTGTTTGAGAATCCGTGTCCAATGAGTGTGACCTCAATACCACTCAGGCCTCCCGGCGAACCCGCTCCACGGTGTGAATGTTTCACTCTTGCCGGGAGGCTACTTTTTGATGAGAGGATGATTTTTCTTTTTCTTTTTCTTTCATCTTGGACGATGCGTGTAACGTTACATCATTACCAAAGATTAGCCCCGCTCCACGGTGTGAATGTTTCACTCTTGCCGGGAGGCTGCTTTTTTGACGAGGGAAAGATTTTTCTTTTTCTTTCATCTTGGACGATGCGTGTAACGTTACATCATTACCAAAGAGAGCCCCGCTCCACGGTGTGAATGTTTCACTCTTGCCGGGAGGCCACTTTTTTTTGATGAGAGGAAGATTTTTCTTTTTCTTTCATCTTGGACGTTGCGATTAACGTTGCAACCGTACCAAAGATTAACCCCGCTCCACGGTGTGAATGTTTCACTCTTGCCGGGAGGCTACTTTTTGATGAGAGGATGATTTTTCTTGATCTTCTACCGAAGTCCTCAACTTGATGTCACCTGGGGCGACCAAAGAAAGAGAGCCACGCTCCACGCTGAGTTTTTTTCGTCTTACCGGGAGGCCTCACTCACTCCGAAATCAACGCAATCCCTCTCCCGACCATGTCCACCAACAGCTCCTCATCCACATCCCAGTCAATGGGAATCTGAATCGTCTTCTTGTTAAGATTCAACCCGCCAAGCCGCGGCAAAAACTCTTCCAGCACAACCGGATTAAATGGCGCAATCAACACATGGTTCTTCGCAACCGAGAGACCAAAGACATACTCTTTCCCGCGCTTGACCATCGGTTGGTTCCACGCAATCACCTGCTCCAGCTCCGGATATGCGTTTATGATCACACCGTAAATCTTGCGAACCAATGCCTGCTTTTCCGGGGAATGCTCTTCCAGATAGCCATCCAGATCTTCGTAGCGACGGCTCGTCTTTGAACCGCGGCAAAACAGCACAACCGCACTCGCATGGGCCTGCGAAAACCCATGGCTCTCCCGGAAAACC
This sequence comes from uncultured Armatimonadota bacterium, assembly GCA_903924445.1. GTDB lineage: Bacteria > Armatimonadota > Armatimonadia > Armatimonadales > Armatimonadaceae > CAIRTT01. Next base: position 5,117 of record CAIYBQ010000533.1, read on the forward strand.
GCTACCTGCTGCAAATACGGCTTGCCCGCGTGCTCCGCAAACACATCAAACCAAACCTGCATCGGCTGGCCATGCTTCTTCTCAATCGCTGGAAATGCCGCATCACGATTCGGGTTCTTCTCTGCCATGCTAAGTCAATTACCACCCGTCCACTGCAACAGCCACAGCGGTTTTCACCGTTAGTGACATATAAATGCGAAGCGACATCGGAGAGATTTTCGCTACATTTATCCTCACCTCGCGATGTACAACGCTGAGAACGAATGCGGAACCGGCGCCATCGTCCCGTGGGCCGGGAGGCTCTTTGCAATCACCTATGGCCCACACCTCCCCAAGGGCTCCGGGCACGGATGCCATCGCGGACATCACCTTCCACTGAAACGCCGTACCCACACTGCAAATGGTAGACTTTCACGTCCAAAAGACGCGTTTTAAGGAGTAAGCACCGATGTCAGGGCATAGTAAATGGCACAATATCCGCCTGCGTAAAGGCAAGCAGGATGCGGTTCGCGGCAAGCTGTTCACACGCATCGCGAAAGAAATCATCATCGCGGCACAGTCCGGTGGTGGCAGCGCGGATACCAACGTCCGCCTGCGTATGGCTATCCAGACGGCTCGCCAGAACTCGATGCCATCCGAAAACATCAAGCGTGCTGTCCAGCGTGGGACCGGCGAGCTTGGTGGCGCAAACCTGGTCGAAATGGTCTTCGAAGGCTATGGACAGGGCGGCGTCGCGATTCTCGTTGAGTGCCTCTCCGATAACCATAACCGTACCTACCCGGATGTCCGTGCGATCTTCGGCAAGGGCGGCGGCCGGATGGGTGAAACCGGATCCGTCAGCTATATGTTCGCGCAAAAGGGCATGATTCTGATCGAGTCCGGCGTAACGACCGAAGATGCACTCATGGAAGTCGCCATCGATGCCGGTGCGGAAGATGTTCAGCCAACGGAAGATGGCGGCTTTGAAGTCACAACCGCGCTGCGCGACTTTGCTGCAGTTCGGGATGCCCTTGATGCGGCCAAAATTAAGTATGAGACCGCTGAGATCACGCGTATCCCAGCAACCACTGTGCAGCTCCCGGCAGATGAAGAAGAGCAGTTCATTAAGCTGATTGACAAGCTTGAGGAATACGATGATGTCCAGAATGTTCACCACAACTGTGAGCTCTCTGAATCCGCAATGGATGACTAGTTTCTAGGCTTCAACCCATCAAATCCGGCTCGTTTGAGCCGGATTTTTGTTTTTTTCGCCACGCGTGTATGATGAATCATGGTCTCCAACCGATTCGCGATGTTGCTTGCTGCCATCGCCGTTTCCGCAAGCGCTGCGGTAGCAAAACCCACGCTCACCATCATCCCCCAGCGGGTTGTCTACAGCTCCCTGCTGCAGCATGTGGATGTCCGCGTACACATCCCGACGAATGAACCCGCATTTACCGGCTATGTAACGGTTTGCGACACCTATAACTTCGCGACGGGCAACCGATTTGGCACGGCAGTCAGTGTCAAACCCGGGGAGGACCGCATCGTCCGTATCGAGATTCCCGGACCGCGCTTCAACACGCCGAACTATCTCGTTGAGCTTTCTGCTAACCGGGACCTGAGCAAACCCGTAGCGTCTACAGGGTCAAAAGCGGATGCAACATTTGAGCTGAATGGCCTTGTGGTGGTGGTTATCGGGGGTAATGAGGCAGAACGCGATGCACTCGCAACCCGGATGCGAAACCTTCCGATACCCTTGAAATACAATGCTTCCAGCAATGTCTCAACGTACGATCCGGTTGTAAAGTCATCCAAGACAAAATCGGGTTCGCCAGCTCCGAGCATGATGGGTGCTCCGACTGTAAACCGCGCCCGTATCCTGGTGCCGCGGACGGGTCAGGATGTCAATGACTGGGCATCGTGGAAATTTGGAGATGCCCTTGCCGTTGTTGTGCTTCCGGGAACTGTGTCTCCAGATGTCCGTGATGCACTTCAGTGTTATGCCGACTTTGGTGGGGTTGTTGTGGATGCTGCGGGTCTAGGTCTGCGCAATGCGCACGAGACAGTCATCAGTGCCGATAGCCCATCCGCTGCAGCTCGGCTTGCATCCACTATGGATGATGTGGCGCGGCGCCACGTCGCGGCTCAGAGCGCGATAGCTTTCATGAATGCGGATACATCCGACCGGGATATGAGGAATGCCCCGGAGCTGAAAAGTCCATCCATCCCGCTGATTTTTCTCCTGCTCGCGGTCTACACGCTGGGTGCGATTCCTCTGCTTTACATCGTCCTAAAGCGTTCAGGAAAACGTGAGCTGGCGTGGGTCGCGCTTCCGGGTGTGGCGGCTGGCTTCACGGGCATCTTCGGGATTATGGGTGCGATGAACCGTCCGACGACGCCATTCGCCCAGCACCGCGAGCTGATTGCCGGCACGCTGAACTCGCCTTACTTCCGCTCGCAGGAGACATTTAGCATCTACAACGGTGTGGAAAAACAGGTTCTTTTGGATGTGCCATCCCGTGGCGTAACCTTGATTGGGAATGGCTCAATCACTTCAAACGGCCGGGTGAGTGGGTTTCTGAGTGTCCCTCAGTGGGCGATGGCAACGACGAGTGTTGAATCCCCAACGTATGACCTTGGCGGGAGTGTGAACCTATCCCGCCTGCCAAATGGCGACCTCAAGGTGACAAACAACACAAACTTTACGCTGGCCGGTGCATTCCTTGGCCGAAGGCTTTATTCCAACGTCTCTCTGGGCGCGGTATTGAAACCAAGCCAATCAGTCACGATTGCACGAAAAGAGTTGGAAGGACCTGACGGCCATGGACAGCCATCCTTCGATGTCGGCTGGGGCTACACCATACATGACCAGATTGAGAATGGCTTCTCGGATCAAGCTGCGGTTTTGAATGGTTCGGATTATTACTTCAAGGCCCGGATTGTAGATGTCCCCAACGCCATCAAGCTGGACAACAAGCCGCTTAAGATTGTCCGTTCACAGCGGATGTTGTTTTTACGGTGTGCGGAAACGGCAATTAGTAAGTAGTTTTCCTACGTGGTCCGGTAAAGCGTCGCACCGAAACCATTCCACATTCCATAGTATCGAGCGGAGCGAGGTGTCCGCCGGAGGCCGGAATCCACCTACACCCATAAACAATATTCCAATTAGGAATGTGTAGTTCTCATGGGTGTCTTGGTGGAGGCCTGAGGCGGGTACCTCGCGCAGCCAAATGTGAGGGCAACTAAACATCGCAAAGCACAAGCGGGAGCGGGCTCACTCCTCTATCCGCCATCAACCAAATCCAATGATCATGAACTTGCCACACACCTCCACAGTGATAGAATCTCACGGCTCCGAGGGTTCCTGACGTATCGCCTAGGGACACGAAGCCTAAGGCTCGTGTCGCAGCGCGGCGGCCGATGTTGGTGACTGGAACTAATGCGCATCGTAATCATAGGCTGTGGACGCGTCGGCTCAACGGTAGCCCGTCTCCTGAGCCCTACCCACGACGTAACCATCGTCGACCGTACCTCTGACTCCTTCCGTAGACTTGGCACATCGTTCAAAGGCAAGCGCCTCGTCGGTCCCGCGACCGACATGGATGTCCTGCGCAAAGCGGGTGTCGAAGGCGCGGATGCATTTATTGCCGTCACGGATGGCGATAACCGCAACATCATGGCCAGCCAAATGGCCAAGCGTGTCTTCAATGTCCCTACCGTTCTGACACGGGTTTATGACCCCGTGCGCGCATCCGTGTTCCAAAAACACGGCATCCACGTGCTCTGCACGACATCGATGGCCGCTGGCTTCTTCCGCGACATTATCGAAGGCAATGCCTGCGATACCTTTGCCGAACAGCTTCAAGCCTACTTGGATGCATCCGTACAGAAAGCCTGAGAGGACACAGACATGAATATCATCGTTGTAGGTGGCGGAAATGTCGGCTACTACCTCGTCAAAGACCTCAAGGCTGCCGGTCATAGCGTCATCCTCATGGAAAAAGACCGCCAGCGGGCCGCACGCCTCTACGAAGACCTCGGGGATCTCGTTCGCCAGGGGGATGGCTGTGAGTCGCGCACGATGCAAGACCTCGGCGTGGGACAGTGCGACCTTGTTGTGGCAGCAACCGGCGAGGATGAAGATAACCTCATCGTGTGCCAAATGGCGCGGGAGTGTTTTGGTGTCAAGCGGACCATCGCCCGTGTCAACAGCCCGGCAAATGAAGCGCTGTTTACTGAGCTTGGCATCACGACCACGGTGTCAAGCACACGCATCATCTTCAACCTGATCGAACAGGAAATCGAAACCGACCACATCGTCCCGCTCGCGGCACTCGCACGCGGAAACCTGGAAGTCGTCTCGGTCGAGCTCTCCGACCATTCAAAAATGGTTGGACGGAGCGTGGGTGAGATCACCCTCCCGGCGGATGCGCACATCGTGGCGATTCTCCGCGGTGACAAGGGGATGTTGCCAAGTCCGAAGGCCATTCTTCAGCCTGGGGATGTTGTCTTGAC
>CAIYBQ010000534.1 GCA_903924445.1 uncultured Armatimonadota bacterium
CGAGCCACGGGAATTGGCTTCTGCTATAACTGTGCACGCATCATCGCTGCGGCAGCGCCGCTTGTCCTTGGACAGCTGGCAAAGTCGATGGAAACGGGTGCTCCGGGTAGTGGCTTTCGGGCCGCTGCTTGCGTCGTAGCGTTCATCTATGTTGTTGGGTTTGTCGGGATCGCGCTTGCCCCTGAGACACGTGGAAAGCCGCTCCCTGAATGAAACTACACGGTTTTTCTATTTGTAACGAGACGTGGGGCCCGGATGCCGGCTCCGTTGACGCTTGGCCCCGTGTCTGCGCCGATGCCCAAGCAGCTGGCTACACAGGCATTGAGCTCGCTCCGTTTACGTTTGCTGCAGACTGCCGGGAAATCACCGCGGAAATGCGACGATGGATTGCATCTGTGGCGACAGACCACGGCCTGTCCATCACGGCACTTCACTGGCTGCTTGTGTCACCGCCTGGGTTACATATCCATACATCCGACACTGTCCTACGTGAAAAGACAACAAGTTACCTCAAGGCTCTCGCTGACCTGGCAGTCGATGTCGGTGCTCCAGTGATGGTCCTCGGGTCTCCGAAAGCACGCACACTCGAGGGTGGTGATCTGTCCGGGGCGATACAGCGCTCGCAGGAAACACTGCTTCATGTTGCAACCCATCTGCACGGGTCCGCGGTGCGCCTCTGCCCTGAGGCCCTTCCCGGACCCGAAGCTGACTTTCTCCTCACCCAGCAACAAGCCTTTTCGCTTGTCCAGGCATGTGCACATCCGAATATCGGGATGATGCTCGATGTCAAGTCAATGTGCTCGGAGGAGATCGGTCCAGCAGGACTCATCGCGGAATATGGTGACGTCTGCTGCCACCTCCATGCAAACGATGCGAACCGACGTGGACCCGGGGATGGTACGACAGACTTCAAGGCCATCGCGGCAGCTCTCAATGCAACCGATTTTGATGGATGGGTTAGTGTGGAAGTGTTTGACTACACACCGGATGCAATGACAATCGCAAAAAATAGCATCGGTCACTTACGGATGTGCTTTGGTCTTGATTGAAAAGTAGAACAGTGGGGGATGGCAATGGATAAACCACGTGATCTGAATACGTTTCATCTGTTTCATAAGCCTGAACGGAAAGACGAATGGGAAGTACGTGGAGCGGCGTTGCGGACACGCATCCAGCTAGCGTGTGGCCTGCTTCCCGCCCGCCGCAAGTGCGCACTAAGTCCAATCGTTACATCCACGTTTGAATCCGATGGCGTTCGCGTCGAAAATATCGCCATCCAGACATTTGATGGCTTCTGGCTTTGCGGAAATGTCTATCGACCGATCGATGGTGGGCCGTTTCCTGCCATCGCTAACCCGCATGGACACTGGGCAGATGGGCGGCGCACACGCGAAGCAGATGTCCCCCGTAATGCACCCGGAGAACGCCTCGCCGCAGGAAAAGCCGATCTTGTTCAGCTTGGCGTCTCGCTCGCACGTCAGGGCTTTCTGGTGCTCGCCTACGACATGGTTGGCTACAACGATACCTTGCAGGCGGGGCACGGGATGGCCGGCACGACCGCAGACTGGATGTGGGGTGTCAGTCTGCTCGGTCTCCAGACGTGGAATAGCATCCGTGTGCTGGATTATCTCGAGAGCCGCCCGGATGTCGACCGAAAGCGTATTGGAGTCACAGGGGCATCGGGCGGAGGCTCTCAGGCCTTTGTTCTAGCTGCAATCGACAAGCGTATACAGTGCTGTGTGCCAGTCAATATGGTCTCCACCACGATGCAAGGAGGCTGCCTCTGCGAAAATGCACCTGGCCTGCGCGTGGATACGGACAATGTGGAAATCGCAGCACTGTTTGCCCCAAAGCCGCAGTTTCTAGTTTCGTGTCTAGGCGACTGGTCCAAAACAACACCAACAGTTGAGGGACCGGCTATTCGGAATGTATACCAGCTGTATGGCGCTGCCAAATCCATTGCCTGGGACCAGTTCCCGTACAATCACAACTACAACCGTGAAAGCCGTGAGGTGATGACGAAGTGGATGTCTCGTTGGCTGCAAGGTCGCCCTGATGCCGATGTCACCGAACATCCAACATCCTTGGATCCAAACCGCTTGCGGGTGTTTGCAAGCAAACGAAATGTGGGACTGCAGAACGAAAAAGCCGTGGTTGGCGCTCTTCACTCACAGGCCACTGATGAACGCAAGCGTTTCATTGCGCGCGGGCAACGCGGGTCAAGAAAATGGAATGACGAAGCGAGCCGCTGGTTGCAAACATCCCTAGCAGTTGTTCCGCCAAACGTCCGTCCTGCAGCAACCGGTGGGGAGGCCATCATTGCCGTTGGGAGCGCAGCATTACAATCGGCACGCGCATCGGCGAAGAGCGGTACAGCTGTCATCGGCTTGGATGTTTCGGCTATCGGTGTTGGCGTTGACCAATGGAAGGCGTATCACTCAACGTACAACCGACCTGTTGTTGGCCAGAAAGTCGCGGCAATTGTCGATGCATGGGCCAAGGCCCAAGTGAAACATCAACGTGTGAACTTTGTTGGTATCGGCGACGATGCGCCTCTCGTCATTCTTGCGGCTGCGGTACTCGGAGCGCAGGTAACGGGTGAGGTTCAGGCTGATTTCCAGCTGGCTGATACGGCAAGCGATGCATATTGGGCAACCGAACGCTACGCGCCCGGGATTAGAGCCATCGGTGATGTACATTCCGCTGCGTTGTTGTTGCGTGAGAGTGGGTTGCGCGTTTACGGTGTTCGAGATATGAGAGGCTGGGCGGGATGTGAAGAGCACATTACCCAGCACTCACTGTAGTCGTTCGTACTAATCTGGTTTCAAGGTAAGAACGCAGTCCTCTGAAAAAAAAACAATCCCCTGATGATGTGTCATCAGGGGATGTTGTGATTACTTTCCGCGCGTTCCGCTGCGTCGCATTTGCGAGGCGCCACCTGCGGGAGAACTGCCTTTTCCTGCGGCTCCGCCGCCAGATCCTTGAACGGCAGCCCCTACAGGCTTAATTCCATTGGATGCATTCCGGTATTGCTCAAGGAGGCGCGCTGCTTCTCCCGAGAGTGCCGGTTTTTTCTTTTGTGTGGCCATTGTATACCTCCGATGCATTGTACCCCGGCCCGTTAGACTGGCTTCAATGTACCTTGATGTGTGCGACTGATCGCACCTTTCAACTCAAGGATTGTAACCAAGGCATTTGTTTCTGACAAGGGAAACGGAGCAGTATCGCATAGTGCGCTTGGATGGATACCATCACTTGGAATGAACTGCATCAGACGCTGTTCGGCATCCGATAGCGCCAATCGTGCTTGCACAATCCGTGGCTCAGAAATGTATCCTGTGTCGAATAATCCTGGGTTTTCCGGTAACAGCTGTCGTGGATGTGTAACTAATGTGGCGCCATCACGGATCAGTTCATGCCCACCTTCATTGTTTCCATCATCCAATGGACCTGGGATAACGCAGGTGTCCCGCCCGAATGTGCCTGCAAACGATGCAGTTATCAGTGCTCCTGACTTTAACCCAGCTTCGACAACAAGTGTCAGCTTTGACAACGCGGCAATTACACGATTTCGTTCAGGAAACTTCCACGCTTTACTCTGACTGCTGGGCGCATACTCGGAGAGGAGGAGTCCTCCACACTCCACGATGTCATCAAACAGATTTGCATTGTCTGCAGGATAATCCCTCAGTAACCCAGTGCCCATCACGGCAATCGTTGGCACGGCGGCTTCGACAGCAGCCTTATGGGAGAAGGTATCAATCCCACTCGCACCTCCGCTGACAATCACAATCCCACGTTCAACCAAATACTTGGCAAACACATACGTTTGTCGCTCGGCATAGTCGCTTGCATTGCGTGTACCGACGATGGAAATGCATTGTCTCGATGCCGTTTGAATGTCTCCACGTCCAAACATAAACGCTGGCATCAGGGGAGCGTTACGAACCAGATGGGGGCGTTCATCAATCGTGGTCCATGTCACAAAAATGCCTCGGCGCCTACAGCTTTCTAATTCGCCGTCGGTCACTGGCACCGACCATGCCTCTGCTAGCCGGGTTCGTTGCGCATGGGTCATCGAGTCTTGAGGGACATCCTCGTGGCTTGTAACCGTATCGAGGAGTGGAAGGAAGGATGAAACAAGTGGCGGGGGGAGCTCCGCTCGGCTTATACGAATAAAGTTTGCAAACGAGATGTGGTTGTCGTCGACGGTAAGGTTCATTCTTAGGCTCCAAATACAAAAAAGCGGGCTCCCATTTGGGAGTCCGCCTTTTGACTTGATTAGAATACGCTAGAGCGAGTGATTAGTTCCCGCGGCGACGGCCTGGAAATCCGGATGCTCCGCCGAGTGGCCTGCCAGCACCAGCTCCTGTGGAGCCAGGATTAGCAGAAGGGCGGTTTCCACCCTTGCCATCCTTAGTCTTGTCAGCACCTGGCTTGACATCGGTCTTCTTGGGTGCAACTGGAGCGGACTTTGCAGTCGGTGCAAGGTTATTGTCAACAACGAACGACCAAGTCGATGCTGTCTCATTACCGGCATAGTCAGAAACGGTGAATGTAATCACGTGACGACCATTTGACAATGGAGGATCGACCATCTTGCCTGTTGACTGCGTCTGGAAGTACGCCCACCCCTTGAGCGCATCGTAGCCAACTTCAATCGCCTTGCCATCAAGGGATGCCTTTAGCGAGTCAACGTTTACTCCGCTGCCAAAGTCTGCAAACTTGACTGCAGCCGTAAACGGTGGTCGTCCACTGATACTGGTTCCCGTGCGTGGGAACTGGTCAGTCGAGACTGGTCCGGTTGTGTCAGGTGCATCTGCTCGGAACGCAGATAGCGTTCCGTCGTTGGACACCACAAGCAATGTGCCATCCGAGAGCGTCAGAGGCGCAACAACAGTGACATCTTTGTTAGTCGCTGCTTGGTTCGCAGACGAAACATCCTGACCTTGGAAGTTGCTTGCGGTAACTGCTGGGCGGTTGCTGCTAGCTTCCATCCGGTAGTTCCACTTGACGGAACCCGATTCACGGTCAATCGCTGTCAACGTTCCGCGGCTACCCGCCGCGAAAATGTAGTTTCCAGCAACAACTGGCGCAGATGAAATCGTGTTCGGGATACGTGCAGGGCCATCCCATTCGCCACGACCATTTGAAGCCTTGATGGCATAAAGACGTGCTCCAGAGCCTTGGTCATCACGGCATGCAACGTAAACAGTTCCGTTTACAGAAATCGGAGAACCCATGATGTCTTCAGGGAGCTCGGTTGCCCAGCGGAGAGCTCCGCTTGCCGGCAGAAGCGCAAACAAACGGCGTCCCGATGGAATGTAAAGGCTTCCATCTCCAAAGGTCAGCGTATTTGGGTTCGCGCCATATGGAAGGCGATACTTCCATTTTGGGATACCGGTTGCACGCTTGATACCGTGGAGCGTGTTGTCTGCAGACTGGATGATTACCATGGTGTCGGCAATCAGTGGAGCAGAGTTGACTGCATCGCCTGCATCGTAGTTCTTACGCCAGCCTGGAGCAATCTCACCCGTTTCTGGGTTTAGTGCGTAGAATGTCCCGCTGTTCGATCCAAAGTAAAGAATGTTATCGGCAAGGATCGCACTCGAGTTCACCGGACGACCGGTATTGAACTTGATTACTTCTTGTCCAGTGGTTGCATCGACGACGTACATAGCGCCATCGGATGCTCCAACGTAGACCTTGCCATTTGCTACCGTAGGAGTGGCAGAGAAGACATGGCTTTGTGGAAGACCATTCTCACCCTGTGGGAAGGACCAGCGCTTCGCGCCGGTGTCCAAGTCCAAGGCGTACAGATAGCCACCCTGAGTGCCATTGCCCTTGGTGACAAAGTATGCGGTTTTGCCAGAAACAACTGCTGCACTGGTGTTTGCGTTTTGATAGCCACCCGTGAAACGCCACAGGAGCGCAAGGGGAGGAGCTACCGTCTCAGACGAGACACTTGTGCGCTGTGCATTACCACGGAGCTCAGGCCAGTCCGACGCAACCGCTGCGGAAACGCAGCCGAGCGCGGTAGCAGCCACTGTGCCGCCACAAACCAACTGTGCCCATCGATGGGAGATCGCCATATTGGATACCTTCACGCGTTGTTGGGGCGTCACACTGTGCGCCCGGACGATGCTTGGGGCAAGTATACGATGGTAGTGCCAACAAGGTCAAGCGCCTGTACAGCAATACACCGTTATACCTGAAGCATCAATCCTACTATTATCGACTAAATCATTGCATCTATATGCAAACTAACTACGCACAGCGCTCTGCAAGTGCCTTTGCTGTCGCATCGACATTATTCTGCATCGTCTTCAAAATTATCGCCTTAATCAGTGGGCCGACCAAGGGAATCTCAAGTTTGTAATCGATTTGGCAGTCAAAGCGCGTCGTATTCTCATCCACAGCTGTGAATGTCCATACACCCTCAAACTGGTCGTAATCACCCTTGAGCTGTCTAAATGTACACGTTCCAGCATCCAAGTCCCAAATGTCCTCTTCCGTCCATTTCACCTTGGCGCCAAATTTAGGAACGATACCGACCCAGTCA
>CAIYBQ010000535.1 GCA_903924445.1 uncultured Armatimonadota bacterium
CCAGCCAGGCTCGACTTTAAGATCATAGCTCGCGACAGACGTTGACAAGACTTTTCAGCGCCTCGCTGTCGAGCACCGTGTGTGTTCCATAGTCAACATTTCCCCACTGCGTTGCCGGTCCATGTTGAACACGTCGTGGTCCTGCATGGATGTATTCGGTTCCCAGCACCCCATGTAGTTCGGCAACATTGGATGCCCTAATCCCACCGGCAGGCACAAATGTCAAGCTCTTATAGTGTTCTAACCAGCGGAGTAAATTGGGACTCCCAGCAAGGCAAGTTTCCCTTCCTCCGCTTGTCAAGACACGGTTGACGCCAAGGTTTTCCAGCTGGGCCAGAGCATTGTCGGGGTCGACACAGACATCGATGGCTCTATGGAACACCGTCTGGAGTCCAAATGTCTGCGCTACGTTAACCAACGCTTTGGTGGCTGGCAAATCGAGCATCCCGTTTTCAGTCAATGCGCCAAAGACGACACTATCTACACCTTGTGCGATCAGCCGGATGTCAAGACACATCGCATCGATGTCTTCGCGCGTGTAGCAAAATCCCCCGGCGCGGGGTCGGATGAGAACCGCAATATCGATGTGCGTTCCGGCAAGCGCTTCGGCGATCCCTGCCACGACGGCAGGCGTCGGTGTAAGGCCGCCAAGCTCGGGAGCACAGCCAATTTCGACACGGCTAACGCCGGCATCTGCGGCCGCAAGCGCATCATCGATGCTGTCTACCACGACTTCAACCTTGACCATTGCCGCTCCATCCACGTAAGAATGCCATTGTTTCCAGCACCACGCTCAATCCCGTAATTGAGCGGATTTCAGATTCCATGAAGACATTGTAAGATGTCTTTGTTCCTGAATAAGGCATGTCCCGGAAGAAAGAAAACTATGAAAACATTAATTCTTGCACTCGCAATTGCAGTGATGAGCACCAGCGTGATGGCCCAGACAAAGCCTGCTGCAAAGGCATCGGCTAAGAAGTCCTGCTGCGCAGTCAAGACAGCAGCTGCAAAGAAGAAGTGCTGCGAAGTCAAGAAGGCTGAAAAGAAGGATTGCAAAGACTGCGGTATCAAGGCAGCAAAGAAGTAACGCTTGGTTTAATGGTTTGAACCAGCGGGCCGCACACGGGATGACTCCCCGCAGCGGCCCGCATCCCATTTAAGCGGTAAGCGGCAAAAACAGCTCTGTCCGCAGCTCATCCACCGGACAGCTCCGGGGATCACTTACATACATCTCCAATGCCGTTGACCCTTCGACCGCATAGCCAGCAGCGCGGACATTATCACTAAATGCTGTCCAGGCATCCGCGAGGCCACTGTACGGGCCAATATAAACACCACGCACGTACCGGCCAGCGGGAATGATCAGCTCATCCACATCGACCGGTAACACACTATCCGGCCCCACAACAACAGCCGCATCGGCGCGGAGCTCTGCCGCAGGAACGGTCGTAGGGCAGTCGTAGGTAACCAACATCGTGCACGCTTCCGGAAGCGTAAACCATCCGCTCACAACAGCAATCCCGACTAGCTTGTCAAACACAGGACCAATTTGCTGATACGGGCCCACATGCCGCAGCGCCGCAGCACGCATTTTTGGGGGTTCAATCACATCGATTTGCATATTCATCACAATCCTTCAAACCTATAATCGGCATTCCGTTTCAAATCCGGAAGGCATAAAACAAACAATTGTTTGCCGATAAGTGAGCCCAAGTGTATGGTGTCAACGGACACATGGCAAGAGATGTACACTGTACGTAAGCACGAAAGACGTGTGGGATTGGATGGAGCTTCGATGACGATCGTAACGGGTCTCTCCGGGAATGAAATGTACTGTTTGCATGCCAAGGGCTTTGCGCCCGGCGAGCTCGTTGTTGGAAACTCAGTCCATTCCATCGGGTTTGCGGGTGGTATCGGAGCAGGTATCAAAACCCTCACCGGCGGCGAAGTCGAGCAAGTGACATCCATTGTGCACGAAGGCCGCCAGGCGGCGATCGAGCGCCTGATGCGGGAAGCGAAGAACTGTGGCGCTACGGGCATCACCGGGATGAACTCCGAGCTCGTGTGGCAGGGTGGCAATGTGGAGTTTCTGTCCATCGGAAACTGTGTCCACCACGATGGCCAGAAGTCTGCTGAGCCTTTGTTCTCCAGCAGCGCGGATGGCCAGGAGCTGTTTTGTCAAATCGATGCTGGATTTACTCCGATGAAGTTTGTCTTTGGGAATGTCGCGTATTCGATTGGCGTCGGCGGCGGCATCATGGGTGGACTCAAAAGCCTTGCGCGCGGTGAGGTTAAGGAATTCTCCGATGTCTTCAACGAGACGCGCCACCGTGCTCTGTGGCGTATCACTGAAGAAGCCAGCCATGCGGGCGCGAATGCGGTTGTTGGTATCAAAACGAATATTCTTCCACTATCGGGGATGCAGGAGATGGTGATGGTCGGGACGGCGAGCCGTCATCCGGCATTTGAGCAGCTCTCGCGTAAACAGCCCATCACCAGCGACCTCACCAATGAGGAAATGTGGAATGTGATCAAGATGGGCTACTTCCCCATCCAGTTGGTCCTCGGCGTCAGCGTCTACTCACTCGGCTTTGTCGGCAGTATCCGAAGCGCCTTTAAGTCCCTAGCGCGCGGCGAGATCACCGAAATGTCGACGCTTATCTACGAGGCACGCGAGAATGCGATCAAGCGCGTTAAGGCCGATGCCGAGCTCTGCGGCGCCGATGATGTCGTTGGCGTCAAGACGTATGTCTATCAGCTGTCAAATGGCCTGATTGAGTTCATGGCTATCGGGACCGCCGTGCGCAAAATGACCGGACTCACCACCCAGAGCGAGCAGCTTCCTCCGCAGGCTGTGATTGCCGATAAGGATACATTCATCAATATCGCTGACCGCCGGATGGCGACAGACCTCAACCGCTCGATGTCTACGCAGACGACGGGAGGCGCATCTTAATGTTGCTGAGAAGAACGAAATCTTGGAAGCAAACACAATGCAGCTAACGCCTGAAGTCCTTGGGGATACCCGCTGCGTCGATGTCATCCGCAAGCGCTCGCTTGTCAACATTGCACAGACCAGCCAGTCTGCCTACACCGATAAAACCATTCCAGTTAAGTTGACACGTACCCAGCGTGAGTGGTTGAAAAAGACCAATGTCGATCCCGACAGTGAGCTTGCCAAGCTGCTGATAGCAGCAACACGAACCTATATATCCTATGTGTCCGGCGGTCTAACATGGGGACTTGGCCTAGGCGCTGGTGTTCCTGCAACCATGATGCTGGCGATGGGAATCTTTGAGGGAAAACTGCCTGGCTACATTATCGGGGGCTTCTTCGCGAGCCTAAGCCTCATTGGCGTAATCATCGGGCAGGTGGCTCCACAGGAATCGTACAAAAAGTGGATGTCGACACCACTGCACATCGCCGAGCTCGATGAAATTCTCAAAGAAGAACACGACCCGCTCTACAAGTCCTTTGTGCTGCTGATACGGGATGCCATTTCGCAGAAAAACCTCCCCCGCGACACGGAAGATAATGTCACCGCTGCCATCACGGCGCTGGGTGCGGCAATCC
>CAIYBQ010000536.1 GCA_903924445.1 uncultured Armatimonadota bacterium
TGGATTGCAGGCACGCCATTTGCCCAAATGCGTGACATTGTGCTCTACGACTTTGCGATTCACTGGTTTGACTTTGTTGCATCTTTGCTGCCTGTTGACGTCGAAGTAACCGTAACGGCATTTCGTGGTGAGCCGCGTTTGGACCTCGGACTGCCACCGCTTGAAGCCACCGCTGTCGCGGAGTGGCCAGGTGGCCGTGCGACGATGTCCTTTGATGCTGGATGCGTGTACGGCTCCGGGGACTCAACAACGGTTATTGGCACAGAGGGTAGCGTGAGCACAACGGGCCCAGATGGTGGGACACAAGAGGTCACGCTTAATCTGGCCGCGGGCCGTGCAAAACCAGACCTGAGTGGCAAATGGTTCAACGATGGCTTTGCAGGGACGATGGCCGAGCTCCTCGATGCCTCCACTTCCGGTCGTGTAGCTCGAAATGGTGCCGAAGGAAATCTTCGCTCTCTGATGTTATGCTTTGCCGCCATCGAGAGTGCAGATACAGGCAAGCCTGTCAAAATGGGCACTGTAACACGATTGCCAGCCGGGGCAATTCCCGAAAATGCCTAAGCACCTGCTGGTCACGGGCAGCTCCGGAATTGCAGCAGCTGCCGTGCGAAAGGCTGCCAGCAGTGGGATGAATGTCACATTTGTCGGCATTGATGCAACCGAGGTGGCAGAACTTGCAAACCAAACGGGAGCGACTGGACATGTGTGTGACCTGCGGGATGAATCGGCTGTCGAAGCTCTTTTCAAGGATCTTTCGGGTGTCACCGATGTGATTCACGTTGCGGGTGGCTCCGGGCGGAGCTTTGGGGATGGACCTTTGGCTGCAGTCAAATTGGATGCATGGAAGCAGACATTTGACCTCAATTTGACGACGGCTTTTCTGGTAACCCGTGAGGCCGTTCGGATGTTGGAGCGAAACAATACGGGTGGAAGCATCACGCTGACAGGGACTGCCCTTGCGTTTCATCCGGAGCCGGACCGCTTTGCGACAGCAGCCTATATGGCATCTAAAAGCGCAATTGTGGGCCTCGTTAACCACGCGGCCAGTAAGTACGCGGAAGTGAGTATCCGTGTCAACGCGGTGCTTCCCGGGCTGACGCGTACTCCGATGAGCATCCGGGCACAGGAAAGCCCCGAGATATGTGCGTTTGCCAAGCGGCGCCAGCCATTGACGCGCGGGTTTGTCGAAGCGGATGCCATTGCGGATGCCCTTTTGTTTTTCGCATCCGATGCCGCAGCGAGTATCACTGGCCAGCAGCTGGCCGTAGATGGTGGATGGTCACTTGGAGGACTACAGCATGACCCACGATGACACGTATTCAGATCGCTACCTCGATTCCTGTGAAGGCATCATCACCCGTGTAAGGGCCCAGAAAGAGAACATCCAACTCGCCGCAAAGTGGTGCAGTGACACCATTCTCGCCGGACGGATGGTGCACGTCTTTGGAAGTGGTCACAGCCGGATGATGGTTGAGGAAATGTGGCCACGCTACGGATCCTTTCCAGGCTGGAATCCCATCGTCGAGCTTTCGTTGTCATTCCACAACCTGGTTGTGGGCGCGAATGGTCAGAGACAGGCGATGTTCCTCGAGAATGTTTCCGGACTTGCAGACCAGATATTGCGCAACTTCGACCTCTCGTCTGTCGACACGGCCATCGTCATCAGCAGCTCTGGCTGTAACGTTGTGCCAATCGAAATGGCCGCAGGCTTTAAGGCAGCTGGCATCCGTGTTATCGCAATTGTGAGCAGTCAACACGCTGAGCCGAGCACGAGCAAGGCCGCATCCGGGATGAAGCTGATGAACTTTGCTGACATCGTCCTCGATACCGGCGCCCCGATGGGTGATGCGATGGTCACTATCAATGGCTTGGAAACGCCTGTCGCCCCTGGTTCAACGGTCGGTGGCGCGATGCTGATCAACTGCATCAAGGCGGAAACAGCGGCCCTCCTGACGGCTGCTGGCTCGCCTCCGAAGGTCTTGACGGCTGGTGTAGTTGTGGGCGTCGAGAAATCGACAAAGCTGTTTCAAGCTGCCTACGATGAGCACGCACACCGCATCGCCAAGCTCTACGAAAATGTTGGCGCACCCAAAGGGTAAGTTAGAATAAACCATGTCCACGATTCCCCTCCGAACCACCGTCATCGGGTCCTACCCATTCCCAAGCTGGCTTGAGTTTGCATCTGAGCACCTTGACCAATTCGGCGCTGATGACATCGCGGAAATCCAGAACGATGCCGTTCGTGTTGCTGTTGCGGATCAGGTCACAGCGGGACTTGATGTGATCACCGATGGCGAGCAAACCCGTCTGGACTTCAACCTGAGTTTCTATGGTTTTTTGACGGGCATCGAGCTTGAGGGTGACAGCCCGCGGCGTTTTGGACCTCCGGCGCATGACCAGCGAGGTCGTCATCAGATTGTTTCCCCGCTTCGTGCAGAAAGTGGACTGGGTGCGGTTGAAGAGTTTTCGCGTCTGAAGCGGATTGCGCCTGCCGGGCCAGTACTTAAAGCCAGCGTCCCAGGACCGTACACGATGAGTGGGCGTTTGGTCCCTGGGGATGTGTATAAAGACCGCTGGTCAGTGACAGAAGCGCTACTTCCACTGATTCAGGCTGAACTCATTGCGCTTGTGGATGCCGGCTGTACGGAGATCACGGTTGATGAGCCGAGCATGAGCTGCTACGCCCACAAAGAAGACCCAGAGCGCTTTGTAGACATTTTCAATCGCACGGTTGCGCCCATCGTTGGCAAGTGTCATTTGTCGACGCACCTTTGCTTTGGAAACTTTAAAGCGAGAGCTGTTGGCCCGCGCCAGTATGCCCCGATGTTCCCGGCTTTCCTTGGGATGTCGCTTGATGAAATCCATGTCGAAATGGCAAGCCGGGAGTTTGCTGAGCTTGAGGTTATCCGTGCGATTGCGGATGCTGGAAAAGTAGCGGCCGTCGGAATCATCGATGTGAAGTCTTACTACATCGAGACCGTTGACGAAGTGGCCCGTCGCGTGCGGATGTGTCTCGATCACGCGCCGGCAGAACAGCTTGCATTTGCACCGGACTGTGGTCTCTCACAGACAGCGCGCTGGGCGGCAAGCCGCAAGCTAACGAATATGTGTGCAGGTGTCGAAATTGTGCGCAAAGAGCATGGCGGATAGAGTTGATTGAACCTCTCTTTGCCGATGATGCATTCCTCGAGAATATTTCTCAGATGGAAGCATCGCATGGCGACCGGGTTGTCATCGGTTGGCTTGGTCAAAGTGGCTATTTGGTCTGTCACAAGGGGTTTCGCTTTATCATCGACCCCTACCTCTCGGATTCCCTCACACGTAAGTATGCGGAAACGACCAAACCGCACGAACGTATTTCCCGAATAGTCATCTCTCCGGAGCGACTGACGGGTGTTTCGTTTGTTACCAGCTCGCATAATCATACAGACCACCTTGATGGCGAGACGCTTGCAAAGCTTATCGAGGCAAACCCGGGCGTAAGGGTGATTGTTCCGCGGGCGAACTACACATTTGCCCTTGATCGCTTAGTCAGTGCCGGAGTGACCAATGCGGCGACCTATCTTGTGGCTATTCCCGTAGATGAAACGCTGACCCTGTCAGACATTCATGGATGTACGATAACTGCGGTGCCTGCCGCGCATGAAGCACTGGAAACGGATAAAAATGGCGATTACCGCTACCATGGGTACTGCATTACCGTTGGTGGCGTGACCATTTATCACAGTGGCGACTGCATCCCCTACGATGGACTCGTGGCGACGGTTTTGCCATACAAACCAGATGTTGCTCTGTTACCCATCAATGGGCGCGACCCAAGCCGAGGCGTCTCTGGCAACTTTTCGGGTCCTGAAGCCGCCATTCTAGCGCATTCACTAAATGTCAAATGCGTGATTCCAAACCACTACGATTTGTTTGCTTTCAACACGGCGGATCCACAAGAGTTTGTTGATGCATGTGAAGTGATTTCCCAGCTGTACAGGGTTCTAAGACTGGGAGAGGCCATCGTCCTCTAATCACTGAACAACCACCGCAAGCCTCGTGACCTGCGGTGGTTATTGGTTTGAATTCTCCCTTAAAACCTACGGTCTGTCGGTACGGAATGGCTCTACAGGAAGCCCTCCGATACTGAAGAGGTTTGCCATCGGGAAGTTGATGAACGCGAAGCGGACATTCTTCGGCTTGGCAACCTTTGGGCTTTTGAGCTCGACACGGTCACGGTCGATGATTTCGGCATCGGCATCGTACCAAACACCATCCGCGCCCGAGATTTGAAAGCCCATCAGCTTGTCACTTGGGACTGGATTCTCGTTGATGGTTCCGCCCTTGATAACAAGCCCAGCACCGGTGTTTCGGAACGACACGATTGCTGTGCCATCGTAGTAGCGGACATTTCGCAAGCTTGGGGATGCGCCATCGTTCTTCTTGCCATAGGCAATCCGTGCTGCCTGAAGTGCCAACCGTTCACCGACGGGCCCCTTCTTGCGTGGGTGGATGTCCTTTTCTTCGCCGACATCCGTGATAACTGCAACACCAACTCGCTTGTCCTTTTCAGCAGCCATCGACTGTGCTTCACGGATCTCTGCGTAGCTGGTCGCATTATTTCCATTTGCGGTAAATGGCGCGAGTTGTACGGGTAGGAAAACCAGATCTGGCGTTTGGAACACATTACGCCAGTCAGCAATCATTTCAGGCAGCTGCGTACGGTACTTCATCGGGTTTCCAGCGTTGGACTCGCCCTGGTACCAGATAGCGCCCGTGACGGTGTACTTCGCAACAGGGACAAGCATCGCGTTGTAGAGAACGGATGCCTTGTTGGCATTACGATTGTCGCCTGGTTTGAACTCATCCTTGCTCATGCCCGCAGCGATGTTCGTCGCTGGGCTTGTCCACGCCTCGATACGCGTCCCGCCCCAGCTGGTATGAATCATCCCGATTGGGCAGCCAAGGGTTTTACGCAGCGTCTTTGCAAAGTGGTACCCAACAGCCGAGAAGTTAGGCGTGGTGGTTGGGCCAGCTGGCTGCCACGAACCCGTTACATCTTTGAGCTCCGTGTCCGAGATAGCCTTGGTAACAGTGAACATCCGAAGGCCGTCATCCGTGCTCTCATTGGCCGTCTTTTCTGGTTCAAACGTTATCCGTACGGGCCACTCCATGTTCGACTGTCCGGAACAGACCCAGACCTCGCCTACCAGCACATCGGTGAGCTGAAGCTTGTTCTTGCCCGTGACGTTCATCACATATGGGCCGCCGGTTGGCAGGGATGGCAGGAAAACTTCCCAGGTGCCATCCGCGCCCGCTGTTGTAGAAGCCTTACGCTTAGCCACATCTACCGTAACGGTCTCACCTGCATCCGCCCAGCCCCAGATGCGAACGGGTTTGTTCCGCTGAAGCACCATGTGGTCACTGATTGCACGAGGAAGGGTGACATCGGCAATTGCCGCTCCACTAAGCACCAATGAGGCAGCGATGCCTCCGATGGTGACGAGTCTACGCACTAAGTACATTTTGATATACCTCCACTGTCGACCTAGAAATCGGGTTCCAGGAGAACTTCGTCCGAACAACTTCCTTTGCACGCTCCGCAAGCTTCGCCGAACGCACATCATCCCGTAAAACACGATCGATTCCCCATGCGAGCGAGTTGACATCCCCCGCATACGTCGTCGTACCAGTCACATCGTGCTCAACGACCTCCCGCAGGCCGCCAGCATCGCTGACGACCACCGGAACACCGGCAGCCATCGCTTCAAGGGCCACAATCCCAAACGGTTCATAGAGACTTGGGTAAACAGCGACATCCGCGACGGCGTAGAGACCATCCCGGTCTTCATCCGAGATGCGGCCAGTAAAATACACGCTGTCCCAAATCCCGAGGGCCTGCGCGCGTTCTTCGAGGTGTGTCCTTGCACCGCCTCCGGAGATCACGAGCTTTATGGGCAAGCTTGGATGCAGCTTTCCGATGGCTTCCACCAGCAGGTGCGCACCTTTTTCACCGACCATGCGTCCGATGAAGAACACAATCTTTTCGTTTGGCCCAGCAAAACGCAAGCGAAATGCAGCACGTTCATCAGGGGTGAAGTGTGCATCGAGTTTAGTTCCATCAACGCCATTGGGAATAACCGAAATCCGGTGCCAGTGTGCGCCAAGGTGCTGGACGATTTCATGACGCATCGCTTCGGAACACACGATGACAGAATCGGAGCGCTGAATCAGCTCGCATTCCCAGCTATGAATTTGATGTTGGGTGTCGGTGTGGATTCCGTGGTTTCGGCCATATTCGGTTGCATGGATGGTCGTCACGAGCCTTAGCCCAAAGTCATCCTTGAGGCGTAGCCCAACAAACATCGTCAACCAGTCATGCACATGGAGGATGACATCTTCGCCAGCGGCACGTGCATTCTTAATGACTTCTGCGGCTGGAGCATACATCGAGTCATTCAGCCGGTGAATCCAGTCAAAAAAGTCGTGTGTTTCCACGTAAACAAGTACGCGGTGAATGGTCAGGTTGGAGCTCACAGCTTCGCAGGGTGCCCCACCGGCATCTCCAGCCGTGATGACATCAACGATGCAGTCTTGCGATGCGACTGCCGGTGCAAGACCTTCGAGGGCTGCAGCGATTCCACCGACGCGCTTTGGCGGGAATTCCCAGGACAACATAACAACACGCACGTGCAGATTCCTCCGATGCGTATTACCGTAAACAGAGAGAGAAATCCTTCAGACGGGTGAGAATCGCGGTCGAAGAGCTTTATTCACTAAGAATAGGCATCTTGGAGACATGTATTTCCACAAACAAGAGAGCATGATGGCATGTCGGATAGTCGGAAGGAATGTTTCCTAACGACAGCTGCCTTTAGGGTTTTACGGTTAGCGACCAGTGATCAGGGTTACAGGAAGCTTGACCAACATCACTGCGCCAGCAATCCCCGCAGCGATAAGGACGCCAAGGATCATCGCAACAAGTCCTATGATACGCACCGGCGCTGAATAGGCAAACCGGGACTGCTGAACTGTCGATGGAGAATCTAATATTGCTTGCACAAAGGTTATTCTGGCGACTTGCCAATAATCTCCTAGGGCAGTGACGAAAAATACCTTTGTTAGGTGTTATTGCACCTAGTGTGCCACATCTGTAGGATGAGAAGAAATGTTTCAATTTTTCCGGGAAGATATACAGACCATCATAAGTAAGGATCCTGCCGCCCGCGGCTTCCTCGATGTTATGACGTACCCCGGGCTGTGGGCGATGGTCTGGCACCGTGTTGCCCATGCATTTTGGAAGCTCGGTGCGCGTCTGTTTGCGCGGATGATTGCATCAGCATCGCGAACGGCAACCGGCATCGAGATTCACCCAGCCGCCACAATCGGACGTCGGTGCTTTATCGACCACGGTATGGGTGTTGTAATTGGAGAAACAGCGATCATCGGCGATGACTGCGTCTTGTATCATAATGTCACTCTTGGTGGAACATCCCTTGAGAAAACAAAGCGCCACCCCACGCTTGGCAATCATGTCCTGGTTGGGATGGGAGCAAAGATTCTTGGCGCCGTTGTGATCGGCGATGGTGCCCGCATTGGTGCAAACGCCGTCGTTACGAAAGACATCCCGGCATGTGCGACCGCGGTTGGTATTCCGGCCCGCGTGGTCCGTATCGGGGCCGCAACGCAACAGACGCAAGTGGATGTAATGGATGCCCGGACAAACGCAGTGGATCCGAATGATGAAACAATCATGGAGCTAAAAGCAGAAATTGCGGAGCTGAAGCTTTTGGTTAAGCATATGCATCATGACCACCACCGCACGGGGATGTCCATTAAGTGAGATTCCTGTTTTTGGGTCGTCACCCGGCGATTCCCCTCGCGAGCGGCTTTATGCTGCTATCTGGTGGAATCGGGATTGCTGGCTTTACCACGCATATACCGAATTCGAAAATTGTGGCTGGCGTCACCATTGCGGGTGTGGATGTCGGTGGAATGACCCGGGATGAAGCATCCGCAGCATTGGACGAAACAGTTCAGCGGCAAAATCAAGCTGAGATTGTACTGAAGCATCCAAGCAAGCCGGATACCTGGCGGAGAACGCTCGGGATGCTGGGGGCTGATGTGAAAGTCAGCGATGCCTTGGACAAAGCATTGGCCATCGGTGATGCCGAATCCGTCGCGCAGCGACTGATCAATGGCGACAAGCCACGTGGCGTGGCGATTTCTATCTCGATCGAACTTTCCGAGCACGCATCCAAGACTTGGCTCCGCCAAATTGCTCACCAGTTAAACCGCCTTCCAACGGATGCGCATGCATTTGCGAAAAAGGGTGTTGGTCTCACGATTGATAAGCCGCACAAAACGGGAACGCGACTGGAGATGGATGCGACCTGGAAGGAAGTC
The DNA here is from genome assembly GCA_903924445.1 of uncultured Armatimonadota bacterium. Lineage (GTDB taxonomy): Bacteria > Armatimonadota > Armatimonadia > Armatimonadales > Armatimonadaceae > CAIRTT01. The sequence goes on from CAIYBQ010000536.1 coordinate 8,392, forward strand.
TTGGCGTTTGGCGACGGACTCTTTGATGGTTCTGAAGCAACCGTTGTTTTGACTACGACGGAGCCAAAGATCCGAAACTCTGACCTCTCGCCACTTGGAACGCTGAGGTCAGCCTACTTCACCAACTATGCATCGAGTAGTGCAAACCGTAAAGGAAACCTTGCGCTTGCCGCAGCGAAGCTCGATGGCCACCTTTTGCAGCCCGGTGAAGTCTTCAGTTACAACGACCGCGTCGGTCCCCGGACTGAATCACGAGGATGGAAGACGGCCCATCAGTTTCAAGATGGCCAGATTGTCGATGGCATTGGTGGCGGTGTATGTCAGTCATCGAGCACTCTCTACAACGCAGTGCTCATGGGCGGCCTCAAGATCGTTGAGCGTCACAACCATTCGTTGCCTGTTGCGTATCTCAGCCCAGCGCGCGATGCCAGCGTTTCGTTTGGCCATTTGGACTTCAAGTTTGCTAACAACACGGATGGCCCTCTTTACATGACAGCTGCCGCTGATGGCAAGAAATTCCATATCCGGCTCTATGGGCCGCTGGCAACCCAGGTTCCAAAGGTTAGTGTGGAGACAACAGACCCGATTTATCTACCTAATGGTGCTTATAAGGTCGCTGCAAAGCGCACGATTCAGCATCCGGATGGACGTGTTGAAACCGAAGACCTTGGCTGGGATACGTACAGTAAGCCAAAGCCCACGGTTACAGTTAAGCCTGTTTTGCCCGTGCGTCCTGTTCCGCAACCTGTACCGACAGCTCCAACGCGCCCATAGTCGCCTTTGTCATTCGATGTCTGCGTTCAGACACGAAACTTAGACAGGAAAATCTGCTCACGCGCGGCCATGCTATGTTTCTCACGGACGAGCTTAAGCCCGGCAGTCTTTAGGCGCGTACGCTCGTTGGTGTCTAGCGCCATTGCACGGATAGCGGCGATGAGCGATGCTTCATCCAGAGCAGTCAGAACTGTGGATGCATCACCAAATGCATCGATTTGCGCTGCATATTTGGGCGCAATAATCAGTGTTGGCGTTCCGCTAGCCAGATAGTCCACTGTCTTCGTGTAGATACTGGTTTCAATCAAGGAGCGGATATCCGCCCTCTCCGTGAACGATACCAATACGGCCGCGATATGGCTTTCGCCGAGCTTGAGGGGAATTTGCTCGACGGGTACAAATCCGCCCCAGTGAACATTGGGGCCCATGAAGGCAGATGGCTTGTGCGGCGTCCAGATGACAAGCTCGACCGAACGACCATCAATGCTGATTCCTCGGTTGATGATGTCAGCAAACCAGACCAATGTGTCCCGGAACATTTCATTGATGCTGCCAGTGTAAACAATGCGTATCTTGTCAGTCGGGGGCGACACCGTCTCTGCAAGGTCATGACACCTATTGATGTCAAGAACGTGGTGTAACGGCTCACTCTCAAGCCCGTAACGAACACGGAAGCGCTTTGCCATCGGCTCAGAAACGGTCCAAATGTGTTCCGCACCGTGAAGCGATGCCATCCGCTCGCGTCCGAGCACTTTTACAGCCGGGGATGGGTTCGCTGAAAACCAGTCATCCGGTTCCCAAATGTAGAGTGGTAAACCCAGCTGATTCGCGATTCGCCATGCAGCAATCGTGAATTCCATGTTGACGGTGCCGGTCACAACCGCCTTGATGCCACGTTCTCGGCAAATCCGGATTCCACGCTGCGTAATATCCGGGATTCGGAGCGTGTTGATATTTGCTACGAGCGGAACTCCCCACCGGCTGGGTCGAATGGCTCCCCGCCGGATTCCAGGAACGACTTCATGCGGACACGGGAGGTACGTGGACCGGACTGTGTCATCGACGGGATCGTGAAACGTCCCGCAACAGAGGACATGGAGATGCTCGGCGGGCATCCCCAAAAAGCACTGGCGCAAAATAAGAGGCGCTCCCGCCAATGTGCTTGGCGGGAAGTCATTTACGATGAGTGTGCTTTTCCAGTCCAATGAAGTCCTACTCTGCTGTCCGGGTAACCCATGCATCATGGATTTCCGTGAAGATGTCATCGAGCGACTTTGTAATATCCCACTGTGGATAGTGATCCTTGATTTTGCTCAGATCTGAGATGTAGCACATGTGGTCACCTTCACGGTTCTTGTCCACATATTCGTAGCGCATCGGTTTTCCAGAAACGGCAGCGATTCGGTCGAACGCTTCCAAAATGGAGCAGCTGTTGCTACGCCCACCACCCAAGTTATACACCTCGCCAACGCGCGGTGCTGCTACAAAGACATCGATGAACCGTGCAACATCGAGGGAATGGATATTGTCCCGAACCTGCTTTCCAAGGTAACCGAAGACATTGTAGTTGCGTTCTTCGAGGTTGCACTTGACGAGATAGGACAGGAAGCCATGGAGTTCCACACCGGAATGGTTAGGCCCCGTCAGGCATCCCCCGCGCAGACAGCAGGTTGGCATATCAAAGTAGCGGCCATATTCCTGAACCATGATGTCAGCGGCGACTTTACTGGCCCCGAAAAGCGAGTGCTTGCACTGATCAATTGAGAGTGACTCTCGGATACCGCCAAAGTCAGCATCATCGGCATACTCCCAGCGCGTCTCAAGCTCCTTGAGCGGGAGGTAGTTCGGCGTATCGCCGTACACCTTGTTTGTTGACATGTGCACAAATGGACTTTCCGCCGCAAATTGACGGGTTGCCTCAAGCATGTTCATCGTACCGACGGCGTTGGTATCAAAGTCGGCAAATGGCATCTTGGCCGCAAGGTCATGGCTTGGCTGTGCTGCGGTGTGAACAATGGCATCCGGGCGGACGGTTTCGAGTAAGTTCAGGACGCCATTCCTGTCACGGATATCCACTTCATGATGAACAAAGCTAGGAAGCTGTTGCTGCAGGCGGCTTTGATTCCAGCGGGTATCGCCATTTGGACCAAAGAAGACAGCACGACCGTTGTTATCTGCTCCGTGGATTTCCCAGCCAAGTCCCGCAAAGTGAACGCAGACTTCACTACCAATAAGCCCGGATGACCCCGTAACCAGTAACTTCTTCATTTCTTTATTTCCTCTTGCCTAGAGACTTCCCAGCGCTTCGCCCGGTCAATCCACAAATAAATGGGGCCACGAAACAGGGATGAGTAGAACCCTAGCATCCCGTCACGATACCCCTTCCACTGAATGTAATACAGCACAAACAATCGCAACCCTTGGTATAAGAGCCTGAACGGGTTTTCCGCCTTCCGTTCATCCTTTGTCAGACGTTCAACATCCCGCTGTGTGTAGTAGTTAAACTTTTGAACCACTTCTTCAACGGTGTGATTTGTGTAGTGATCGTATGGATGCTGGAAGTCGATCGAATCAGCGGAAACATCGAGGTCCTCATGCTCTAGCTTGCATGGGTAACGTGCCGTCCCCTTGCGGAACATATGGTTGCGCATACTGCGGCTTGGATGTCCAACCCCCCAGGACATCGGGAGACCAAACATATGATGTCGGCCAAGAAAGCGTATCGTATTGATATTCGCTGGTGGATTTTCGAGAAACGTCAGGATCTCGTTTTGCAGCTCTGGTGTAAGGACTTCATCCGAATCGAGACGAATCACCCAGTCCGTTGTTGCTGCATCAAAACCGGTGTTTACATTTGCATAAATGTAATCGACTTTATCGATGACCCGAACATTGTCAAATTCTGCACAGAGTGCCTGCGTGCCATCGTTGCTTGACATATCCACGACGATGACTTCATCTGCAAAACGGATTGAATCAAGCGTGGGGCGGAAGAACGCAGCGACATTCTTGGTTGGAATGATGACAGCGACGGTTTGGCGTGGCATGTTAGCGGGATTCCTCAGAATCAAACCACGCAATGGTTTCTGCCAATCCGCGATTGATGTCCCATTCAGCCGTAAAACCAAGTGACTGAAGCTTGGATGTATCCGTCGTCCAGCGCTGTGCATCCCCGATCCAGCTTGCCCCCGTCGTTTCAATCCTGCAGGTCGCGGAAAGGCCACGGGCATCAATGATACGACTGGCGAGGTCAAGAATACTCATCGGGGCGCCCCCCGAGACATTGTAAGCTTGCCCACATTCGCCATATACAGCGAGGTGCAGAAAAGCTGAAACAGCATCACGGACATACGTGAATTCACGGACTTGTTGACCAGATCCCAGGACAGAAAGGACATCCGGGTTGCTTCCCAGTTTTCGTAGGAAGTCCAACATCACAAATCGGGCCATCCGAGGTCCGTAAGCATTGAAAATGCGCGCGGCGACACCCGGTACTCCGTAGACGCTGTGATGGCAGTTCATCACATGCTCGGTTGAGAGCTTGCTGAAGCCATATGGGGAGATGGGCCGAAGCGTCGTGGTCTCGCGAATCGGCAGCTCAGCAGGTTCACCATAGACAGCTGCGGATGACGCGACCACAACTTTTTTCAAACCCGTTAGCCCGCGGCAAGCACGAAAGACGTTGTATGACCCTCCAGCATTAGCATCAAAGTCATAGTCCGGATTCTCAACCGAGCCAGGCACGGATGCATTCGCTGCAAAGTGGAAGACATATTCTGGGTCGATATCTTTGAAGATCCGGTCGACTTGGTCACGATCAGTCACATCTGCGGTGATGCAAGAGATTCCAATTTCGTGGCTGAGATTTGACCATTTACCGGATTGCAGGTTGTCGATGACGGTTACGATTGCACCGTGGCCTGCAAGGACATCCACGAGATGCGACCCGATGAAGCCTGCGCCACCCGTAACGATGACGTTTGTGTTAGCGAACTGTGATTCCTCAATCATGGATGACTCCTCTCATTACGCACGGTTTCATACAGCTGTAGTAGTTGAGATGTGACGGCAGGGACAGAGTACTTTGCAGCGACGAGGGCTTTTCCATTTGCACCGTAACGCTCAGCCATCTCAGTATTGGTAAGAACACTGATGATTGCAGCAGCCACTGCAGCTCCATTTTGTTCTGCAGCCAAACCTGCCTCATTGCCTTCAATCAGCTCGGGAAGCCCATGTGCTCGGCCACCAACCACTGGCTTTCCAATGCTCCACGCTTCGAGATATACGGTCGGGAGAATTTCCGACATACTTGGCATACAGAATACATCGCAGGCTGCAAGGGCATCTGCCTTTTCCTGAGCTGAGACTTTGCCTAAGTAGTGAACATTTGCAGGAGTGTTATCGAAGACCCGAACTTCTTCATTGCTCCCTGGTCCGATGAAAACAAACTGAACACCGGGTACTTTCTTGGCGACAATGTCTACGGCCGCTACAGCCGCCGATGCACCTTTCTGTGCCATCATCCGGCCAACATAGACAACTAACGGCGCAGATCCAAATCCATGCTTTTCCCGGAACGATGTTGGATTCGTCGTGGATGGAAGGTCGGGTGAGACGCCAATTGTCGCAACGCGCCGAGTTTCGATACCAAGACTTATTAGGTAATCGGAGTCGGTTTGGACGAGGCCTATGACGCGATCGCATTTTTTGTAATGGCGTACATCGGCTGCCGCATCCCCCCACTGTCCCGGGTGCACAAAGGGCGTATTGATATATGGTTTGCCGCAAGCTTCTGCGGCTTCTCGAAACAACCAGCCGAGCAGTCCGTTTGCCAATGAGTGAACGACATCACACTTTGAAACGAGTGCAACAGCGCGCTTCCAATAAAATGCCCGGAAAAAGAGATAGGCCACCAGCTGCATTCTGGCGAAGTCTCTACGCACAATGGGGACGACGCGAACCAGACATGGCAATAGCCTAAGTTTGTCCCAGAATGTCCGCGGACAAATGGCAGTAACTGGGATTCCGTCATCATTGAAGTCATCGTGAGGGGGCGTGAGGAGCGAGTCAAACAGAACCGCAAGGGGCTTGCTTCCCGTATATGGTGCAAAGTTTGCTGCGGCGACAGAAACATGGTGACCAGCTGCCTTGAATGACCTACTGATTTGCATCACGTGGACTTCAACTCCACCAACAATCGGTGGGTAGCGTTGCGCGATCAAGAGAATATTCACTTAGGCAGACTTTCCATCATACATGTCATCAGGGTCGAATCAGCTCCTGTTGCTGCTCAGGCACTTTTAGGGAGAGGCCACGGCTTACGCCAGGCTCCTGCATTGTCACACCAAACCAAAGCGGAGCAGCCTCCATGGTTGTGGCATTGTGCGTAATCAAGACAAACTGGCTCTTTGTACCAAAGTCTTTGACCAAATCTGCAAATTTCTCGACATTGAGACCATCCAGTGGTGCATCCACTTCATCGAGAACACAAAACGGTGCAGGACGCACTTCAAGGAATGCAAACAAGAGTGCCGTCGCAGTGAGTGCCCGCTCGCCACCAGAGAGAAGCGCAAGGTTTTGCCGTCGTTTCCCGGGAGGCTGTGCATGGATTTCCACACCAGAGTCCAAAATGTTATCCGGATCAGTCAGCACAAGGTCGGTCGTCCCGCCGCCAAACAACCGGGCAAAGTAACGACGGAATGCTTCTCCGACTTGCTTATAGGTTTGTTCCAGGACACCAACAGTACTCTGGTCGATTTCGGAAATGGCTCCAAGGAGCGTCTTCTTTGCGTTGACAAGGTCATTTTGTTGCTCTGTCAAAAAAGTGAAACGCTCACTGACCTTTGCATATTCCTCGATTGCACCAACATTTACGGTTCCAAGTGCCTTTATCTCGCGGCGGAGGCGGGCTATTTCCTGAGCGATGTCCTTAGGAGGGGCATCACCGCCCGTCAATGCAACCGCCGCATCCGGATGCAGCTCATACTCAACTTGTAGCCGCTGTACAACCGTATCAATCTGCGTCTCCAAGCGGGCAATCCTGATTTTTGCTGCCTGCTCGACACCGGTAGCCTTTTGCATCGCCAAATGCAGATCTTGCATGACCTTGTGCTGCGTATCCGTCAATGTGCGAAGGGCATCGCGCTTTTTGTCTGCAGATTCCGCAACTTCAACCGCAGATTGCAAGCGTTTCTTTGCTGCAACCAGCGTCTCAGCGCGCTCACCCGCAACCCGGTCATCTTCAGCCAGCACTCGTCGGGCCTCTGCGATACGCTTCGCCCGGAATTCGGTGTCTGTCTGGTTACGGGCCAGAAGTTCATCTAGGCGATGTCTCTCCCGCTTAAGCCCATCAACCTCGGCCCGCAATGTAGCGACA
>CAIYBQ010000537.1 GCA_903924445.1 uncultured Armatimonadota bacterium
CAAAGGGTTTGGCGGTGGTAGTGGTGGATCAGGATGGCGATGAGCACAGGCAGGAGGCAACGCTGAAGGCTCCAATTGCAGAGGCAGGTGCTTTGTTACGAGCTGCCAAGCGGCTTTGGGCGCGCTTTCCTCCCCTTGGTCCCTTGAGTGGAATTGCGCTGAGTGCGCTGCGGCTTGAGGCTGGTTCTGCCGCCCAAGGCACGCTGTTTGACCTGTTTGGAAGCCCGGCTAGCGTCACGGATGACATCCATGATGGCCTTGCGGATGGCCATGTGCGTGCCGGTTCCGAGCGGGCCAGGCGTCTCCGCTCAGCAGCTGCGTATCTGACTGCCCGTCAGGGACATCGTGCTCTCCAGAGTGGCAGGACTGTGGGGAGTACACGGGCATCGGATGGCTGGATTTCCCCTCTTGGGACGCGGCTTTTGGAGCGTGTGGATGTCCGCCTTGACACGATTGGCCTCCCTACCCACTATGAGCGGACATGCAGGTATGCATCGCATCAAGCATATGACATCCGCTTTATCCTCGAACGCTGGCGGGAGGAGCAGGTTTTACGGAGCACTCTCGATGGCCCTACAGATGACATCGTCTACCGTGTCGAAACGACCCCATGGTCCATTGCCGAGCTGAGGCAGCGTGGGGAGCTTTGGTACCTGACAGGGATGGTCGATTAGCCCATGGGATTTGTTCATCTGCATGTCCATAGCCCATGGAGCTGGCTGGATGGCGCAACGGACATCGAGCAGCTGGTCCTGCTGGCGGCGGAAGCCGGCATGCCTGCTCTGGCTCTCACAGACCATGACAATGTCTGTGCAGCGGTGCGCTTTACCCAGTTATGCCGGCAGTACGGCATCCGACCAATACTGGGTACCGAGCTCACCATGGAGGATGGCAGCCATGTCACCCTCCTTGCGAGAACCCGTGCCGGGTATGCCAATCTGTGTATCTTACTGAGTCAGGCGCATGCGCTTGGAGGGAGACGGACGCCTGGCTGCAGCTGGGAGAGCCTGTTTGCCCACGCGGATGGTGTTATCTGCCTGAGTGGGTGTTCCCGCGGGCGGGTTGCAACCCTGATTCGGCAGCGCGATTACAAAGATGCCCTACTATTAGCACAGCGTTGTAAGGGGGCATTTGGGGCATGGTATTTCCTCGAACTCCAGGATGACTGGACACCCGGCAGCCTCCCACTTCAGCGGACACTGGCGCAACTTTCCAACCACACGGGCATCCCGCTGGTCGCAACCAATAATGTGCACTATGGCGTCCAAGCGGATGCGGTGGTGCATGAGGCGCTGCGTGCGATGTCATCCGGGACGCCTCTTGGCTTACAGCGTGGCCTGACGCCCATTAACCACGAGCGCTGGCTCAAGCCAGCGGGAGTGATGGAGCAGCAGTTTGCCGCATTTCCGGATGCCTGCCGGAATACATTGCTAATCGCCGATGCCTGTGCGGATGTCCTTCCTATCGGAGAGGTGCTGACACCCGTTTGGAAAGATGGCGATCCGCAGCGCCAGCTCCATACGCTTGTGCGGCAAGGGGCACGGGTCCGCTATGGGATTACCGATAAGGGAGAGCTTTCACCAGCTGTTGAGAAGCGGCTGGCTCACGAGCTGGATGTCATCTGCACCCTTGGGTTTGCAGACTACTTCCTAATGGTGCACCGCATTGTTTCTTGGGCACGCGCCCGTGGAATCCGCTGCGCTGGGCGTGGCTCGGCGGCGGATAGCTGTGTTGCGTACTGTTTGTGGTTCACCGATGTCGATGTCATCGCACGGGGACTGCCCTTTGCGCGGTTTTTATATGAGGGGAAAACCCCGGACATCGATGTCGACTTTCCCAGTGACCGCCGGGATGAGGTCTTTACCTTTATTCGTGACACCTATGGGGATGCGCATGTGGCGCGTGTCTGTACATTTCATACATTTCTTGCGCGCTCGGCTATCCGCGGGATGGGCAAAGCGCTGTCGCTTCCCGAAGATGCCGTGGGCTGGCTGGCAAAGCGTCTCCATCACTTTTTACGTGCACAGAAAATCGATGAAGCATTTAGCAAGTATCCGGAGCTCGCTGCGTATGGGCATCTGCGTGAGCGCTTTGCTCTCCTGTTTTCACTGTGCAGCCGTGTGGCTGGGTTTCCAAGGCATATTGGTTCACACTCAAGCGGTGTGGTGGTCAGCCGCCAGCCCCTCATGGAAATCGCACCCGTGATCCCGGCAGCGGGCGGCGTGCTTCCGATTTGGACACTCGATAAAGATGACTCTGAAACGGTGGGAGCGATCAAATTCGATGTGCTTGCTCTGCGGATGCTCTCCGCGGTATCGGATGCCGAGCGGGCCATTAAGGTGTATGAGCCACGGTTCCGCTACGATGCCATCCCGATAGACGATGAGCCGACATACCGTGTCCTGCAATCCGGTCATGCAGTTGGTGTGTTTCAGTTTGAATCGGCTGCACAGCTTTCCCTTGCGGTCAGTCTACGCCCCAGAAACTTTGAGGATCTGGTCGCGGCAGTGGCGCTGATACGCCCGGGACCGGTGCGTGGCAATGTGGTTCAGAGGTTTGTCGGAGCCCGTAATGGCTGGCTACGCATCGATCCCCTCCATCCAGCCCTTGAGCCCATCCTCGCAAAAACCTACGGCTGCATTGTCTTTCAGGAGCAGGTTGATCTCGTGATTGCTGCGATGACTGGCTGGACACATATGCGTGCTGAGCGCTTCCGCAAGGACTTGGTAAAGCATACAAAGCTGGACACATTGGATGATGCTGAGCAGCAATTCCGAAATGCCGTTGCTGATGTGTATCCGGATTTCACCGCTGAGGCAGCCACGATTTTATGGTCACAGCTTGCAGGCTGGGGAGGCTATGGCTTTATCGAAGGGCATGCGGCCGCATTTGCGTTGACGGGTTACCGAAGCGCCTACCTCCTCGCACACAACCCGGCGGAGTTTATTGCTGGTCTGATGAACCATCAGCCGATGGGCTACTACAACGTCAACTCCCTCGCTGCCGAGGCACGCCGCCGCGGGGTTGATGTATTGAATGTGGATATCCACGAAAGTTGTGCGGATACACGGGTGGTTGGAGGTGCGATTCAGGTTGGCTGGAATCTGCTCACGGGACTTGGCAAAGAAGAAGGGCGGCGAATTGATCTGGCGCGCAGCCAGGGTGGACCATTTACATCCCTGCTTGACTTTTGTATACGCGTGCCCCTTCGCCGGGATGTGATTGAAAACCTCATCCTCTGCGGGGCATTTGACACGCTGGACATGCGCCGCCGCGGGCTTGTCCTAAGCCTAGAAGAAACCATCGCGCTTGCCAACCAGCTCCGTGGCCAGCGCCATCAAGCGAATCTGTACAGCGGACATGCCATTGAGACACCTGTTACACATGGGATGACTGAGTTTGATGCTTGGCAACGCTATGAATGGACGTGGCGTGTGACGGGTATCTCTCCAGATGGTCATGCGATGGCATTGCTACGCGATGGCCTGACGCGCTATGGGGCGCTGACGGCATCGGATGCCAGGAATGTCCGTAGTGGAACCCGGATTCGTGTGGCCGGTCTGAATATTCGCCCACATCGTCCACCGACACGGAGTGGGAATCCTGTTCTCTTTACAACTGTGGAGGATGAAACAGGAATTTTGCAGCTGATTTGTGCAGGGGATGCACTGAATACGTGCACGGCCACATTACTGGTGACACCGCTGATCTTTGTTGAGGGGATTTTGCGTCGTAAGGGGGCGGGAGCAAGCCTGCAGGTTGAGCAGGTGGTTCCGCTCTCGGCAGCGACGTATCGGAAGCGTTCGATGGCTCCGGACTACACCGCCATCCGTGGAAAGACGCCCAGAGAGGTCACCGTTACGCATGGAATTCGCCAGCTTGTCACCTCCGGTGATGGGTGATTTCACACACTGGCCTCCGCTCATCCCCACCGCCCCCCCCACTGGCCTCCACCAGCATCCAAACCCGAAATACCCCGCTGGGAGAGGTTCAAGTGGAGGACAAACCTACGTATTTGACACACCCAGTGGAGAATAATGCCCAAAACTGACATCCGAGTGGAGACCAAGTGGTGACAAGTGGAGACTAGGTGGATGTGAGTGGATGCCAAGTGGAGACTTTTCAAACTCTGGTGGAGGCAAGAAAAAGCCCCCGGTGCGAAGCACCGGGGGCTGACCGCTCCAAAATCGTCAGGCTATTCAAAACACAAACATCAGGCTTTCTGACGCGCACGCATTTTCTGCATATACATCACAGGGTCAGGAGTCTTACATCCCGTATCCCCATGATCGACATTGATCGGACCAAGCCGCCCGGAAGATGCAACAACATCTTCAAACAAACAGGTGTTGTAGCCGCCTAACGCAATCATCGCAGAGTTCATCGCAAGGCGGGTACGATTCGGGGCAGATGCAACACCTGCCTCGATTTCCGACAGATAGGCACGTCCGACATCCAGAGAAACATTCCCTTTGGATGCAAGCGCACTGACCATCCGCCAGCCAATCGCGGACCGCCACTCTGCCGGGTCACATCGCCAGGCATCGTGGACTTCCATCAACAACGGACTCCGCGCAATCAAGTCTCCGAGCTCACCCGCAAGCGCATAGTTGTCGATGGCATCCACCATCGAATCGATACGCACACGCGTCAGCGCTGCCGTGTCGGTGACCATACATGCGAGTACGCGGGCATCATGAATCCCCGATGCCCATAGCTCAAGCGCGAGGGAATCATCCACCTTGACCTTCTTCCGTAGCTGACCAAGGACGGCGTAGCTCACGCCAAAGCACTCACCCGTAATGCCATGTCGAGCATACGTCTTACGGGTCTGTTCGGATCCGGCAGCCTCGAGGTGGGCGAGTACTTCAGCAAGCAACACGGACTAAATTCCGAGGAGTGTCTGGATATAGCAGATCTGGCCGTTGTGATATGTGTTGTTCCACCACACGATGTTCGCGAGGTCGCCAAGGGTGTACTTCTCACCCCATGGCAGCTCGACGACATCACCGGCCTTCTCAGAAGGAAGCTGACGTACCGCCGCCAAGCAGCGCTCCGTCGCTGGCTTCAAGGCTGCGAGTGCTTTCTCAACCGTATCGAGCGATGCCTTTGTCGTGCCATAGGCTTCCCAGTCCATAGGCGCTATTGCACAATCCTCAAGCGTCTGTGCAACCCAGTCAGTGATCAAGGCGCACTCAGCGACCTGGTCAACCGCCGTACGCCCCTTATCAAGCGGGCTCCACGTCGCATGCTCACCCAGCTTCAGGAGCTCTTTTTCAAGCTCTACAACACTGCTCTCAATTCCACGAATCAATCTGTCCATATCAAGTTCATCCTTTCAAGATACAAAGCCAAAATCCGGACCATACCGCCTTACGGAAATCAACCCGGATTCAGTACCCAACCACACATCACTTCTGCAGAAGATACTTCGAGAACCAGCTGTGGATACGAACCTGGCGGTCGACGCGAAGGCTCGGCACACCGCCGCGCGAAAGTTCATGCGTAGACTCCGTCCCGTACCGAACAAAGATCACTTCCGTACGGTCCGCCCACTTGATTGCACGGAAATACTGATCCGCCTGTGAGACCGGACAGCGAAGATCACCTTCCGAATGAATAATCATCGTCGGTGTGACTACACGGTCTGCATACGTCAGCGGACTCTGCTCACGGTACGCAGCCGTGTCCCCACAGGTATCGGCTGGGAAGTAGTCGGTATCACGCCACGGGAAGTCTGTCGTTCCAGCCATGCTGACAAGGTCATACACACCACGCTCTGGAACCGCAGCCTTGAAGCGATCCGTCTGCCCAATAATCCAGCCAGACAAATAGCCACCGTAGCTGCCGCCAACCACACCGAGACGGTCTGCATCGGACCAGCCGCGCGCGATGGCATCATCCACCCCCGCCATCACATCTTCCATCGCAGGAACGCCCCAGTTACCCTTTAGGGCCATCGTCCACGCTTCGCCGTAGCCCTTGCTGCCGCGTGGATTGGGATAGATCACACAGTAGCCAGCCGCCGCGAGGACCTGATACTCAAAGAAAATGTTCTGCGCACCGTACATCGTGTGCGGACCGCCATGGATGTAAACCAATGTTGGAGCTGGGCCATCCGCACCTGGGCGCAGGACAAACGATGGCGCATCGTGGCCGCTTGACGTCTTGCTGAAAATCTCAACTGGCTCCACAAGTGCAAGCTCGGAAAGTAGGTCGGCATTCGGGTCGTAAACACTGTCATCCGGGAACCGAATCACACCAGCATTATCCCAACCCACCTCCAAAAATGTATGGTCTGGCCCCGCTACATCGAAAGCAGCCACATCTGGACGGCTCTCAAGAACGGTATTAGGTCCTGTCAGCGTCAAGCGGGAGATCACTCCCTTATCGCTCACAACCACACGGACTTTTTGACCACAACGCGACC
>CAIYBQ010000538.1 GCA_903924445.1 uncultured Armatimonadota bacterium
GACCTTGTTGTGGCAGCAACCGGCGAGGATGAAGATAACCTCATCGTGTGCCAAATGGCGCGGGAGTGTTTTGGTGTCAAGCGGACCATCGCCCGTGTCAACAGCCCGGCAAATGAAGCGCTGTTTACGGAGCTTGGCATCACGACCACGGTGTCCAGCACACGCATCATCTTCAACCTGATCGAACAGGAAATCGAAACCGACCACATCGTCCCGCTCGCGGCGCTCGCACGCGGAAACCTGGAAGTCGTCTCGGTCGAGCTCTCCGACCATTCAAAAATGGTTGGGCGAAGCGTGGGCGAGATCACCCTCCCGGCGGATGCGCATATCGTGGCGATTCTCCGCGGCGACAAGGGGATGTTGCCAAGTCCGAAGGCCATTCTTCAGCCTGGGGATGTTGTCTTGACACTGGTAAAGACAGATCGTGAATCTGAGCTACACCACGTGTTTGATGGCCACTAACATCTAAAATTGCATCTCAAAACAAGCCTTCCGGAACCCCGGGAGGCTTTTACTTTTTAATGTTGCTACAGCATATAGACCAATATGACAGAGTCTCACCAAAGGGTGCGGTCGAGAACAGCGTTCCGTCTACGTACACCGGCGTATTTCAGGGGCAAAACACCTCTGCATAACCACAACTGGATAACATCTGCGATAATGTAACAACAGGTATTTGTGCGTAATCGATGCGTACAAATGGCGTGAAACACGCATCCACGATTCCACGATTGGAGCAGCAATGAAAGCCGTTGTCATGGCAGGCGGTGAAGGTACCCGCCTCCGCCCGCTTACTACCAACCGTCCCAAGCCACTTGTCCCGGTACTCGGCAAGCCCATCGCACAACACATCCTCGAGCACCTCAAGCGCGCCGGCGTGGATGAAGTTATCCTCACGCTCTACTATCTCGGGGATGAAATCCGTTCCTATTTTGGCGATGGCTCCGAGCTCGGCCTAAAGCTCATTTACTCCGTTGAGGAATCTCCGCTCGGCACCGCTGGCTCCGTCAAGCAAGCCGAAGAATACCTCAAGGATGACACATTTATCATCGTCAGCGGGGATGCACTAACCGACATCGATATTGAAAAAGCTCTCGCATCCCACCGGTCTACCGGCGCCGAAGCAACCATCGTGCTCCAACGCGTCCCAAATCCACTGGAGTTTGGCGTTGTCCTCACAGAAGCGGATGGCAAAATTCAGCGTTTCCTCGAGAAGCCAAGCTGGGGTGAGGTCTTTTCGGACACGGTTAACACCGGGATGTATATCCTTGAGCCGAGCGTCTTCAACCTGATGGAGCATGGCAAGGCATACGACTGGTCCAGCGATATCTTCCCCGAGATTCTCGCAAGCGGACGCAAGATCTATGGCCACACGATGGAAGAGTATTGGTGTGATGTCGGATCTCTCGATCAGTACCGCATCGCGCAGTACGACATGCTCGATGGTCAAACAAAGCTACCAATAGAGGGTACCAAAGCTGCCTCAGGAATTTATATCGGGGATGGTGCCAAAGTCAGCCCGGATGCCATCCTGGTTCCGCCGGTTTACATCGGACAAAATTCCCGAGTCCTAAGCGGTGCCATGATCGGACCCGACACCGTCCTCGGTGACAATGTCGTTGTTGCCGAAGGCGCCCAGGTCGAAAAGGCCATTGTGTGGGACAGCAGCTATATCGGCGCCGGCGCGGAAGTGCGTGCCTGCACCATTTGCGGCGGTGTGGTGATTCAGGATGATGTCCGGATTGAAGAAGGCGCAGTCGTTGGTGACAAGTGCCAGCTTGGGCACGGCTCCCATGTACGCGGAAATGTAAAGCTCTGGCCAGAGAAGGTTATCGAAGCCGGTAGCCAGGTCGTCGAATCGCTTATCTGGGGTGCGAAAGCACAAGCATCGCTGTTCCGTGGAATCGGCGTCCCGGGCATCGCCAATGTTGAAATCACCCCCGAATTCGCCACTAAGCTTGGAGCGAGCTACGGCGCATTTCTAAAGAAGGGCGCGACAGTCGTCACGGCGCGTGATACCCACCCCGCAAGCCGGATGGTCAAGCGCGCACTCCTGTCCGGACTCTGTTCAGTGGGCGTCCATGCAATCGATGTGCAAGCCCTTCCGGTCAGTGTTGCCCGTGCAGCAGTCCGTCTCCACAATGCGCAAGGCGGTGTCAACCTGCGGGTTGATCCAAGCAATGAACGCCAGCTGGTGATCGAGTTCTTTGATGCCCGTGGAATCTACCTCACGGTCGCAAATGAGCGTAA
>CAIYBQ010000539.1 GCA_903924445.1 uncultured Armatimonadota bacterium
CTCGGTGCGCTGTATGGGGTGACGCAGAATGCGTGGCATATCTATGATGTGTGGACGCATACATTTAGGGTGCTTGGTGCGCTGCCGGCGGAAGCGGGAATTGTTTTGCGTCTTGCGGCATTGCTGCACGACATTGCGAAGCCACAGACGCGGAGTGTTTCTGCGGATGGCACGGTGCATTTTTATGGCCATGAGGATGTCGGCGCTGACATCGCCCGCCGGATTTTGGGCCGTTTGAAGTTTGATAATGACACGATCCGGGATGTTTGTGAGCTGGTGGGTTTGCATATGCGTTTTGGGCAGGTCACGGATGATTGGTCCCGGACGGCGCTGCGCCGGCTGGTGCGTGCCGTTGGTCCGTTTCAGGATGACCTGTTTGTGCTTGCGCTTGCGGATGCGGTTGGCAGTGGGACTCCGGTTCGGATTGATGTGGATGGTTTGCAGGGCCGGCTTGCGGATGCGTGTGCGGGTACAGATGTCGCATCGGCGGTCTCGCCACTGGACGGCGAGGCCTTAATGCGTCTCGCCGGGGGGCGGGCGGCGGGACCGTGGCTTGGAGCGGTCAAGCGCTATCTCGAAGGGTTGGTTGTGGATGGCGACCTCGCACCTGGCGATGTAGCGCGCGCGGAGACGCTTGCGCAGGAGTTTCTGGCGCGCGAGCTTGGGTAGCAGGGTGCGGCTGTGCTGATGCATTCCGTGTGCGGTGCTGGCGATGTGGTCCAGATGTTTGCCGTGATGCAGCTGCCGAACCTGTAACAACTCGCCTGCCCGGATGAGGAATCAGTTGCGTGAATTCGTATTTCAATACCGAAACAGACTTTCGGGTGTTGACATTGGTATCGAAGACAATGTTGACCGCAGCGAGAATCGCATCTGGGTCAGGGTATTCACAGCTGCCCATCGCTGCCAGAAACGCATCCCAGTGGCTCTGCCGCAGTCCACAGGCTGCCAAGATATACGGCACATAGGGCGGTATCTCCGTTTCGATGACCATCGTTTCCGTGATCAGCAGATACATAATCGCCGCCTGATAGACCTTGGCGCGGCGCCTTGGACGCACCGCACAGGTGTTCGAGAAACTGACATCCCCTGCAAATAGACACTGTAAAAGGTGAAGGGTCGGGTTGTCGCTCAACCAGGCTGGCCGATCCGATGTTGCATTTCCAAGCTGCGCATCCTGCTCGACAATATAGGTTCCATCGGATGATGGACGCTCCAACGCTACGGTCGAAACCCGATGTACGTTGCGTCGCAGCCGGTCGAGAAAGCGATGTTTTGCGGTCTTAAACAAGAGCCGGATGAAGTGGATGTCGGAATGAACCTCCAGCTGCCTGCTCTGTATCAAGCGGATGACGGCTGCCCACGCTTCGATCGCGATGTCCTCTGCTTCGAATATGGCAAGCGCCGTTTGCATCCGCAAAATCCTCCGCTCGCAAAAGAGCTGGACCTTGTAAAAGTGCTGATTGAACAGCTTGCTATGGAGCTTTTCTGCGAGCTGGATGTCGCCATCCCGATACGCATTCCCGAACTGCTGTGCAAGGACAGAGGATGAGGATTCCGATGTGGACTCAGCTCTGAGACGAGGGCGGAAATTGGCTTGGAAAGGTCGCTCGTTTGACATGCCGCCATTCTGCACAATCGCGAAACGTCGCACAATTGTTAAAAGTGATAATCGGATTTTTTCAAAAAGTTTGTAATGATGGCCACAATTTGTACGATAAGTATGCTGAATGTCTGGAATTTTCAGTGTTCTGATTGCGTTGAGTTTGTAATGGTAGCCAAATTCTACGAATAAGATGCTTGGGAGCAGCTCACAAGATTGCATGAATAACAGGGGATGAAATTCACCAAATATTTTGAAATTCTGTGTAGTAATCGCATCACTTTCTACGTTTAGTAGAGAGTGGAACGACCACAGTTTGCGGGCACGGCTGAGCACCGGCACCCATCGAGAACTCCGAAACGGTTATACTTACACCATGTCCCAAGATCTAAAGTTTGTCAACGCAGCCGTTGATGCTGCCCTTCCTACGGCTTTGACCGAGCTTGCCGAAATGATTGCTATTCCAAGCGTGGCCGCGAAAAGCGATTCCCCGATGGAAGAAGGTGCAGCAAAAGTCGCCGAGCTTCTTAAAAAGCGTGGCTTTGAAGCTGAGCTCATCGCGACTTTCGGTGCGCCTCCGGTGGTGTTTGCACAAAACCTCTCAGCGGGACCCGATAAGCCAACAGTGCTCTTCTATAACCACTACGATGTACAGCCTGCGGAGCCACTTGAGCTGTGGGACAGCGATCCGTGGACGCTGCGGATTGATGGCGACACTTGTTATGGACGCGGCGCAACGGATGACAAAGGGCATATCAGCGCCCGTTTGATGGCAATCGATGCCCTTCTCGCCGCAAACAACGGGACTCTTCCTGTGAATGTTAAGTTCATTGTCGAGGGCGAAGAGGAAGTTACCAGCCTCCATCTCGCGCAGTGGATTGATGAGAATCGTGACCTCCTCGATGCCGATGTAACTGTCTGGGAGTTTGGCGGCGTAGATCACTACGGAACTCCTGAGATTATCTGCGGCCTTCGGGGCATCGCCTATCTCGAGCTGCATGTGCAGACCATCGCGTACGATGGCCACTCAGGCTTCATCGGCTCGCTGTTCGAGAATGCTGCATGGCGGCTGATCTGGGCAATCAACAGCATCAAGGGACCGGATGGCCGTATCCTCATCGATGGCCACTACGCACCGGTTATCCCTCCGGATGACTACGACCGTGAGCTGATGGAAAAACTTCCAAACATCGAGGACTCACTGCTCAGTGAGTACAACATGCCGAATTTCCTTGGGGATGTCCGCGGCGTGGATGCGAAGATTCAGCAGGTGTTTGAACCAACCGCGACGGTTTGTGGAATCGGAAGTGGCTGGCAAGGCGAAGGCGCTAAGACCGTCCTCCCGGCCAAAGCGATGGCGAAAATGGACTTCCGTCTCGTCCCCGATATGGATCCGGAAACCGTGATTGCAGCTTTGCAAAAACACCTTATTGATCATGGTTTTGCTGATGTTCAGGTGCATTATCTCGGCGGCCAGCGCCCCGGGCGTGTGGATCCAAGGCACCCAATGGTCAAAAAGTGTATCGACACGGCCCGCACAGTCTACGGCTGTGAACCCGTTGTCGTACCGCTCGTCGGCGGCTCTGGACCGATCTACCCTTTTATCAAAACACTGGGTCAGCCTGTCGTGACGTGTGGAGTTGGCTATCCGGGTGGACGTGCACATGCACCAAATGAAAACCTGCGTATCAGTGACTTGCTGCTTGGAGCAAAACACACGGCGCATTTCATGCTGAGCCTCCTCGAAAACTAGGTCTTTCAGATCCGTCATGCGTGTCCTGCCGCTTACGAGTAGCGGGACACGGAGTGGCGTTGTACGTGGGTGGTTTCAGTCTTTAGAGGGATGCCGCACTGTGCATCCCCCGAGTAGGTTTACGTTTGGCAGGCTTAAATCGATGTCTGTACATCACTCCTCGTTGTATGCAGCCGGAGACACCTAAAGATCATTCCGGCTTAAAATTTTTGATTCTCAGGTGTCGCCAAGAACAGGCGATATCGGATTTGGTTTCAGCCTTTAGAGGGATGCCGGACACCGTCAACCCCGGGTAGGCTTACGTTTGGCAGGCTTTGAATGAATAAACTGGTCCGGAATTTATTGGTTGCGCTCTGGGTGGTCGCGATGGCGATGGGGGGAACCCTCCTGCTCATCAATTCACGCCTAAGCGCGCCGCCACCTGGCA
>CAIYBQ010000540.1 GCA_903924445.1 uncultured Armatimonadota bacterium
AACAGCTGGCAGATGACACGGCTGGAGGCCTCTTCATTCCATCTGCAGACCCTGGAACAAAGCCAACCCTGAGTTCCTTAACCTTGACCTATGAGTTCAAGAAGGGACAAACTGCTGCGAGCAGAACAATGGTCGAGCTACGCCATGATAAGGCAAACACCGGAGTGTTTTCAACAGCATCTGGTACTGCCAAGTCAAGTACGACCCTAACGATTGGTCAGGTGTTTTCCTTCTAGTCAATTCCCACCAGTGCTATGCATCTGGAGGGATCCTTTTCCTAATCCCGCTGAGTTTGGCTGGAGAGAATTCTTTTAGGGATCAACGGAAACCATAAAACCGCCCGCGCTCCGATGGATATTCATTGGAAAGCGGGCGGTTCTTTTTACTGTCTACACTACGAAAATGTGCTGATCTAACTGCCGAACTCTCTATTTGCTGTTCGTAACGACACCTATCGTGCTTTGAATGTAAACACCTTAGTGATATTGACGGAAGTTGAGTATTACCTTCCCCAAGATGGTGGCATCCCGGGTGATGATTGCCTTCAATGCTGGGTTTTCCGGCTGGAGACGAATTCCACTCGCACCGGCTGGGTAGAAGGTCTTGACTGTAGCCTCATCGCCAATGAGTGCAACGACGATGTCTCCCTGTGTTGCGGTTTCCTGTTGCTGGACCACAACGATGTCACCGTTCAGGATGCCGGCGTTGATCATCGAGTCTCCCTTGACCCGCAATGCAAAACAGGATTTGTTGCGTGGAATCAATGCATCCGGTAATGGAAGATAGTCCTCCACACTCTCCTCCGCGAGAATCGGAGTTCCTGCCGCTACAGACCCAACCAGCGGTACAGAAACCGTTCGTTTTGTCGCCATCGTTGCAGCATCCTGCAGGAGCTCAATGGAGCGATACTTGCACTTTCGGCGACTGATGTATCCTTTTTCTTCGAGAGCATCAAGATGTTTTTGTACAGAGCACGATGACTTGAGTCCCGTCGCAAGCCCGAGCTCACGAACGGTTGGTGGTTGCCCGACGGACAGAATACTCTCTCTAATGAGCGATAGGATTTCCTGCTGCCGTGCGTTGATCGATTCCATCTGTGCGATTTACTCCCTGTAACTTTCCAACGCATTGTAGAGGCGAAAAGGTGTTTGGTGCAAACAACTTTTTGCCTTCCTATGCTCCGATACAATGTGGGATGTCTGAGGATGGGTACATCACATGGTCTTAGGTAAGCGGGTTGTCGTGGTGCTTCCGGCATACAAGGCGGCAAAGACTCTTGAACGCACACTGGCGGATATCGATCGCTCGATCGTTGATGACATCCTGCTCGTCGACGACTGCTCTCCCGATGACACCGTTGCGGTGGCAGAATCCCTTGGCATAACCGTCGTTAAGCACACCCGTAACCGAGGGTACGGTGGCAATCAGAAGACGTGCTACAACGAAGCACTCCGCCGCGATGCTGACATTGTCGTGATGGTCCATCCCGATTATCAGTATGCTCCAACGCTTGTTGGTGCTTTGGCATCGCTCATCGCATCAGGTGAATACGATGCCGTACTAGGTTCCCGGATTCTTGGGACTCCCGGTGCGCGTAAGTCAGGGATGCCACTTTGGAAATACATCGCCAATCGGATTCTGACACTGATTGAGAACATCTTACTCGGCGTAAAACTGAGCGAATATCACACCGGTTTTCGTGCGTTTTCCTCGGATGTGTTACGTACGTGCCCGCTGGAGGAAGCAAGTGATGACTTTGTCTTTGACAACCAAATGCTTGCGCAAATCATCTTCTTCAAATTTAGAATCGGTGAGGTATCCGTACCAACCCGCTACTTTGATGATGCATCATCAATCAACTTTTCAAGAAGCGTCATCTATGGATTTGGTGTCTTGGGCACGGCCATCACGTATGTTTTGCAAAATTTGAGACTGATCAGATCCCCGCTGTTCAATACCAACGGGAAGAAGCTTCCTGCTGCACTGGAAGGGTAACGACATGGCACGAACGATTCGACTATTGATTGCGGAAGATGAGACCATGACGCGCTCCATGCTCTCGCGGCTTCTCTCTTTGGAAGATGACATCGATGTCGTTGGCGAAGCCGCAAACGGTAATGAAGCGCTTGCGCTTGCTCGGTCACGTAAACCCGATGTTGTGTTGACGGATATCGGAATGCCCCAGATGGACGGAATAGCTCTCACAGCAGAGCTTCGCCGTGAGTTGCCACACATTGGCGTCGTTATTCTCACGATTTACAATGATGATGAACGCGTATTCAATGCCATCAAAGCGGGTGCCAAAGGCTATGTCCTGAAGGACTCGCCCCCCGAGGAAACAATGTCCGCCATCCGGTCCGTTTCCCGCGGTGAGGCTGTGATCCACCCAAGTCTGGTACTACGTGTACTATCGGAATTTGGGCGGCTTTCAGAGCAAAAGCGCACAGATTTAAGTGTTTTCAGGCAACTGACAGAGCGCGAAATAGAAATTCTTACTGAGATAGGACATGGCCGGCGAAACAGAGACATCGCAGAGACGCTGTTCATTTCTGAAAAAACCGTCAAAAACCACATTTCATCCATTTTTGCTAAGCTCGAGATTAACTCCCGTGCAGAAGCTGCCCTCCTCGCGGCACGTCAAGGCTTGGTCTAAATTATTCTTGTCGGACTCCGACGAATTCTGGGTGTCCCCGACGTCTAACTATCGATACATATGCATCTTTCTTATGAACACAGGCTAATAGAGCGCTTTCAGCATGGGGATCACAAGGCAATGGAGCTACTTGTCGATCACTATATCGATGGCTTGTTACGCTTTGTCATGCGTATTATTGGATCACGCGAAGATGCCGAGGATGTTGTTCAGGATGCGTTGATCAAGTCCTTTGAGCGCGCGTACCAGTTTCGAGGAACACCGGCATCCTTTGGTGCCTGGCTCTACGCCATCGCGAGAAGTACAGCTTTGGACCGCCGAAGACAGCTTCGGTTTCCCTTTGCGCAGATGACACTCATCGATGACATCTCAAGCCCCGCCGAACCCCACTCTAGTCTCCATGCGCTCCTCTGGTCGGCATTTGAAAGGCTTTCTGAGGATGACCAAACGGTGTTGATTTTGTGTGATGCAGATGAGATGTCACATGCCGATGCAGGAATAATTCTGGAGCGTAGCGCAGTTGCGGTAAGCAGCCAGCTCTACCGTGCACGCAGGCGCTTGAGGGATGAGATGGCACGTGTAAAGGAGGTCACGCCATGGATTGCATGATGGTACAGCAGCTGATTGGTCCAATGTCTGATGCGCAGCTCACGCAGGAACTGGATGATTCCATAACGCTGCACTGCTTGACTTGCCCGCAATGCAGTCAGGAACTCCACACTCAGAGAACAATGCGAACTCTCGTTCAGCACCACTTGATTGATCGGACTTTGGTCGTCACCGATTCATATCGTAGTCGCCTGATGCGACGACTGACAGACCGCTTCTCACACTTTCACGGAACCACCACGGTTTCTGCGAATCACACCCAATATCAGTTACCAATCCAGTTGGAGGAATCATAATGCAAGCAGTAAGCCCTAGAA
Source organism: uncultured Armatimonadota bacterium (assembly GCA_903924445.1). Classification (GTDB taxonomy): domain Bacteria; phylum Armatimonadota; class Armatimonadia; order Armatimonadales; family Armatimonadaceae; genus CAIRTT01. Next base: position 3,580 of record CAIYBQ010000540.1, read on the forward strand.
GAGAGCTCTTTGAAGCCGTACAAACCGTCGGACGCGCCGTCAGTGGGCGTAC